>CAWESJ010000215.1:0-9958 GCA_963811015.1 uncultured Alphaproteobacteria bacterium
ATCCGAAAGCCGGCACGTTGATTTGCGACGAGGAGGATATTGTGGAGCAGCAGATCGTCACCGGCATCGCCTTTTCCAAGGACGAGGCGCAAATCACCTTGCGCAAAGTGGTCGATCACCCCGGAGTCGCGGCCGCGATATTCATTCCGCTCGCGGAAGCCAATATCAATGTCGACATGATCATCCAGGTCGCCTCCGAGAATTCAGGGGTGACCGACATGACCTTCACCGTTTCGGCGGCGGATTTCGAGCGCGCCAAATCCATCTTGCACAAGGCGCAGCCGCAAATCGGCTTCAGCCATCTCAACGGGGCGACCGACGTGGTTAAAATATCGGCCATTGGCGTCGGCATGCGCAGCCATGCCGGCGTCGCCGCGCTCGCGTTCAAGGCCCTCGCCGAAAAAGGCATCAATATCAGGGCGATCACAACGTCGGAAATCAAATTTTCGGTTCTGATCGAGGCGGCCTATACCGAATTGGCGGTCCGGACGCTGCATTCGCTTTACGGCCTGGACCAGGCCTGAGCGCGCGGCCGCCGACGGATCTTTGCGATTCGCGCGCCTCTTGGAATCATTCCAATTCTAGCGCAGAGCCCCCGGACGGCGCGAAAACCGCGCCGCGAGACCCCAAAAACGACGGCTAAGGCTGTAGTCTCTCTTGCGGTCCGGAGTTTGCACTGGTTAAACAGGCGGGAGGCAAAAAAAACCAAGCCATCGGCCCAGCGTAGCTTCCTTTGGACAATCTGGTTTGCCGATCGAGGATTATGAGGCCAAGCGGCCCGAACAGGAAACTGCCATGTATGGCGCCCTCGGCGGACCCCGTCTGCTGCTGCGGCGGCTTCGCGAAGTCATGGTGGAGCCGGTCAGTCCGCAAGCGCGGCTGGATAAGATCGTCGTGCATATCGCGGCGAACATGGTCGCGGAAGTCTGTTCCGTCTATGTGTTGCGCGCGGACGGCCGGCTGGAGCTGTGGGCGACGGAAGGCCTGAACCGGGAAGCGGTTCACCTGACCACGATGCGCTCCGGCGAAGGCCTGGTCGGCCTGATCGCCGAGACCGCCGAGCCGCTCGCCCTCGCCGACGCGCAAAAACATCCGTCCTTCTCCTACCGGCCGGAAACCGGCGAGGAAATCTACTCCTCCTTCCTTGGCGTGCCCATTCTGCGCGGCGGCAATACGCTCGGCGTCCTGGTGGTCCAGAACCGGGCCCGCCGCACCTATTCCGAAGAAGAGATGGAGGCGCTTCAGACCACGGCCATGCTGCTCGCCGAGATGATCGCGTCGGGCGAGCTGCAATCCCTGGTCCTTCCCGGCAATGACATAGCCCTCCGCCGTCCCCTCGCCCTGAAGGGGACGGCGATCGCCGACGGCGTGGGACTTGGCCATGTCGTCCTGCATGAGCCGCGCATCGTCATCAAGCAGCTCGTCGCCGAAGATATGAAGCGGGAGGTGGAGCGGCTCGACACCGCGATCGGCGCCATGCGCAACTCGATCGACGCCCTGATCGAGGGCGGAAACATGGGACCCGGCGAGCATCACGAGGTGCTCGAGACCTTTCGCATGTTCGCGCATGACCGCGGCTGGCTGCGCCGGCTGCGCGAGGCGGTTGCGACGGGCCTCACCGCCGAGGCGGCGGTCGAGCGCGTGCAAAACGACGCCCGCGCCAAATTGCAGCGCCGCACCGAGCCCTTCATGCGCGAGCGCCTGCATGATCTCGACGATCTCGCCAACCGCCTGCTGCATCAGCTGACCGGCCAGAGCTTCGTCGCCGCGCATGAAGACCTGCATGACAATTCGATCATCGTGGCCCGCACCATGGGGCCGGCTGCGCTGCTCGAATATGATCGCGCCAAGGTGCGCGGATTGGTGCTCGAGAACGCCGGCGCCGCGAGCCATGTCGCCATCGTCGCCCGGGCGCTCGGCATCCCCGCGGTCGGCGACGTCGCCAATATCATCGATTTCGTCGAGCCCGGCGACGCGCTGATCATTGACGGCGGAACCGGCGACGTGCATCTCCGGCCGCCGCAGGACGTCGAGCGCGCCTATGCCGAAAAGGCTCGGCTGCGCGCGCGGCGGCAGGAGCAGTACCACAAATTACGCGATGTGCCCGCCATCACCAAGGATGGGGTCGCAATCGATTTGCACATGAACGCGGGGCTCCTCGTCGATCTCGAGCATGTCGCGGAGACGGGGGCGATCTCGGTCGGCCTGTTCCGGACCGAGCTGCAGTTCATGCTGTCCCCGCAATTTCCGCGGATGAGCGAACAGGAGACGCTTTATCGGGCCGCGCTCAACTCGACCCAGGGCAAGCCGATCACCTTCCGGACGCTCGACATCGGCTCGGACAAGATCCTGCCCTACATGACCCAGGTCGAGGAGGAAAACCCGGCGCTCGGCTGGCGCGCGATCCGCATCGGCCTCGACCGGCCGGGACTCTTGCGCTCGCAATTGCGCGGCCTCTTGCGCGCCGGCGGCGGACGCGAGCTCAGGATCATGTTCCCGATGATCGCGACTTTGGAGGAATACCAAGCCGCCAAGGCCCTGGTCGAGCGCGAGCTCGCCATATTGAAGCTCCACCGTCGCCCGCCGCCCTCGAGCCTCAAGCTCGGCATCATGATCGAGGTGCCGTCAATGCTTTGGCAACTCGACGAAATCTGCCGCAGCGCCGATTTCATCTCGGTCGGCTCGAATGACCTCATCCAATATCTTTATGCGGTCGATCGCGACAACAAGCGCGTGGCGTCGCGGTTCGACGTCCTCTCCGCGCCGGTCCTCCGCGCCTTGAAGCGCATAGCTGACAAGGCCCGCGCCGCAAAGACGCCTTTGACCCTTTGCGGCGAAATGGGCGGCAAGCCGCTCGAGGCGATGGTCCTGCTGGCGCTCGGATTTCGCGGTCTTTCAATGTCGGCCGCCTCGATCGGGCCGGTCAAGGCCATGGTGCTCGCGACAAATCTCGGCGAAGCCGAGGCTTTCGTCAAAACGCTTCTCAAGGATGTGTCGGGCGGCCATTCGCTGCGGGACGCGCTGCGCGCCTTCGCGGACGCCGGCGACATCCCGGTTTAGCCAAGCGCAACAAGCTCAAGCCGCGCATGATCTGAAGCTCGGCGCGTCCTGGCCAGGCGGACGCTTTCCGCCCGACAAAGCAATCCACCATACAAATAAGACGCAGATCGTCATTCCAAACGATGACCGCGACGCCTATATTACTTGCTTGACAGCGTAGTTTTCTCGGCCAAGCGCCTCCTTGGCAAAGATCATGCTTCGCCAACGCCGGCGATCGAGGGTCCTACCGCGACGGGAGCTGCGCTAACGAGGGACTCCGCGCGGTCGACGGCAAGGAGAGCCGGAGGCTCATGGGGAGGAAGCTCATGGGGATAATGTTCCGGCGGGCGTTCGCGCTTCGCTGAAAATGCTTTAGGACATCGGCCGGCCGCCCCGATCTCCTCGGCGGCGCGCATGGACGGACGGCGCGGCTCGTAGGCGCGAGCGACATGACCGAGAATTCGGCGAAACGCATCCTTCTCATCATCGGCGGCGGCATAGCCGCCTATAAGACGCTCGACCTTGTTCGCCGCCTGCGCGAGCGCGGCGCAAAGGTTCGGGCGGTCATGACCGCCGCCGCGGCCCATTTCGTCACGCCGCTTTCGGTCGCGAGCCTGACCGGCGAAAAGGTCTATGAGGACCTCTTCGCATTGACCGACGAGGCGACGATCGGCCATATCGAATTGTCCCGCGCCGCCGACCTTGTCGTCGCGGCTCCGGCGACCGCCGATCTTCTCGCCAAGATGGCGCACGGCCTCGCCGACGATCTCGCCTCGACGCTGCTCCTCGCCACGGACAAGAAAATCCTCGTCGCCCCGGCGATGAACGTCCGCATGTGGCTCGCCGAGGCGACGCGGCGCAATGTCGCGACCCTGCGCCGGGACGGCGTGCTCTTCGTCGGCCCGGAGGAGGGCGACATGGCCTGCGGCGAATATGGCCCGGGGCGGATGAGCGAGCCGCTGGCCATTCTCGCCGCGATCGAGGCCGCGCTGGCCCAGGATACGGCGGTCGCATTGCCGACAAGCTTCGCGCCGGCGAAGGGCGCGCTTGCGGGCAAGCGCGTGCTGATCACCTCGGGGCCGACGCATGAGCCGATCGATCCGGTGCGCTATATCGCCAACCGGTCATCCGGCAAGCAGGGCCATGCGATCGCCCGGGCGGCCCTGGCCGCCGGGGCCGAAGTGACGCTGGTGACCGGGCCGGTCGCCTTGGCCGATCCCCCCGGCGTCAAGACTATTCATGTCGAAACCGCGCGGGAGATGCTGCGGGCGGTCGAAGCCGCCTTGCCGGCCGATGTTTTCATCGCCGCCGCCGCGGTTTCCGATTGGCGCGCGGCCACGGCCGCCGGGGAGAAGATCAAAAAAGGAGCGAATGGGGCCCCAGCCCTGACGCTGGTCGAAAACCCGGACATATTGGCGGCGATCGCCGGACGCTCCCCCGGCCGCCCGGCGCTGGTCGTCGGCTTCGCCGCCGAGACGGAACGGCTCCTCGCCAATGCGCAACAAAAGCTCGCCCGCAAAAATTGTGATATTATAATAGCTAACGACGTCGGCGGAGCCTCCGGGGCGATGGGCGGCGACCGCAATGAAGTCACGGTCGTGACCCGCGCCGGGGTGGAGCCATGGCCGGATTTGCACAAGAATGAGGTCGCGAGCCGTCTTATGACGAAACTCGCCGGACTGCTGAACGGGGCCAGCCCATGAGCGAGGCCCTCGCCATCGCCGTAAGACGTCTGCCGCATGGGGAAGGCCTGCCGCTGCCGGCCTATCAGACGGCCGGCGCCGCCGGGTTGGATCTTCTCGCGGCCATTGCGCCCGGAACCAAGGTCGCGCTTGCGCCGGGCCGCCGGCTGCTTGTCCCAACCGGCGTCGCGCTCGAAATTCCGCCTAATTACGAAGCTCAAATCCGGCCAAGATCGGGTCTCGCGCGCCAGGCCGGCGTCACCGTCCTGAATGCGCCCGGCACAATCGATTCCGACTATCGGGGCGAGGTCTGCGTGCTTCTGATCAATCTTGGCGACGAGCTTTTCGAGATCATTCGCGGCGCGCGGATCGCGCAGCTCGTCTTCGCGCCTGTCGCGCGAGCGGCGCTTTTCGAGGCGCGGGACTTGAGCGCGACCGCCCGCGGCGACGCCGGTTTCGGCTCGACCGGCCAGACCGCGCCTGAGGAGGACCGGCGATAAATCTCCTCTCGCGGCGCAGCCATCTGGCCCTCGCGGCGGTCGTCGACATCGCCATTCATGCGCGGCCGAGCCCTGTCGCCGCCAAGGCTCTCGCGGCCCGGCTCGAGCTGCCGCCGCGCCATCTCGAGACCCTGCTGCAGGCCCTTGTTCGCGCCAATATACTGAAAGGCTTGCGCGGCCCTCGGGGCGGCTATGAATTAGCTCGCGAGCGCCGCCGGATCACCGCGGCAGCGGTCTTGCGGGCGGTCATGAGCGAGCCTCAAGGCGAATCCGAGGCGCAGCCCGAGTCCAAGCTGGTCGCCCTGATCGTCGCGCCAATCGTCGAGGCGGCGGGCGCCGCCTTCCTCAACGAGCTCGAGACGGTCACCATCGACGACATCTGCCGGCGCGCCGAAGACCTGAAATTATGCGACGGGCCGGGCGTCGGCCCGGATTTCACGATCTAAGCCGCCTTTTCTTCGGCCGAATCCAGGGCCGCGCTGGCCGCTTAAGCGCTGGCGGGAAGGCGGCTTGGGGCGCTCAGCCTGGAAAACCACCCTCGAACACGAAGTTGCTTTGCGGATTGCGCCCGTTTGGCTCCTCGCGCGCGCGCAAACCTTCGGGAAGGACCGATTTCTCGCCGATTCGGCCGAGGGCGAAGGCCATCTCGACGCGGTAATCGTCCGATACGTTCAACTCCGTGGCGGCGCGGGGAACGTCGAATCCGCCCATCCCATGCGCCGCATAGCCGAGACGCGAGGCCTGCAGCGCGAGATAGCCCCAGGCCGCGCCGGCGTCGAGCGAATGGCTGTGCGACAGAATGGCCTCGGTCTTGCCCGGCGGCAGAAAGGTCTTTTTCGAGACGATGACGCCAAGGACCGCGGCGTTTTTCGCCCAGGATTGGTTGAACGGGATGAGAAGCCCCAGGAACTTGGCGAAATCCGGCAAGTCGCGCTTCGCATAGAGGATGCGCCAGGGCTGCGAATTGAACGAGGACGGCGCCCAGCGCGCGGCCTCAAATATGGTTTTAAGGTCGGCGTCCGGAATGGTCTCGCCGCTGAACGCCCGGGGCGACCAGCGCTCCAGAAAGAATGCCTCGATCGGGTGGTCGGCGCTGCGTGAATTGGCCTTGGTCATGGCGATGAGCCCTTATCGCGAGCGCGCCGCGCCACCGTTCGGCGGAAATGGCGCAGCGCCGGCAGCGCAGTTTAGAGCATGTTCCGAAAAAGTTGACCGACTTTTTCGATGAGAACATGCTCCAACTTATTGATCTGGAGCGAGTTCTTATCGATTGGATGATTCCATCCAGTCGGAACGCGCTCTAGAGCCTTTTTGAAACGCGCGCTTGTGCGAGCTTCGGCGCCTAACTCAGCGCTGCGCGCCATAGATCTGATCGAAGACGCCGCCATCGGCGAAGAATCGCGCTTGCGCCTTGGCCCAGCCGCCGAAATCCTGGTCAACGGTCACCAGAGGAATATGCGCCAGGCGCGCGAGATCTTCCGGAGCCGCCGCCTCCGGCTTGACCGGATGATAATAATTCCTGGCGATGATCGCCTGCGCTTTCGGCGTATAGAGAAATTCGAGATAGGCTTCCGCGAGCTTGCGCGTCTTGTTGGCGTCGACATTGGCGTCGACGAGCGCGACGGGGGGCTCGGCGAGAACGGAAATCGAGGGCGCGACAATGTCGAACTTGTCGGCGCCGAACTCCTCGGAGGCGAGAAAGGCGTCGTTTTCCCATGCGATCAGCACGTCGCCGAGACCCCGCTGGGCGAAACTGATCGTCGCGCCGCGAGCGCCCGTATCGAGCACCGGCGTGTTCTTGTAGATCGCGCCGACGAAGTCCTTGATTTTTGCTTCATCGCCGTTGAACTTCTTCGCCGCATAGCCCCAGGCCGCAAGATAATTCCACCGCGCCCCGCCCGAGGTCTTGGGATTGGGCGTGATGACGGAGACGCCGGGCCTGATCAGATCGTCCCAATCCTTGATCCGCTTCGGATTCCCCTTGCGAACCAGAAGGACGATGGTCGAGGTGTAAGGCGTCGAATTATGCGGCAGGCGCTTTTGCCAGTCGGCTGGAAGCTTTTTGGTCTTCGCCGCGATCGCATCAATGTCGGCGGCGAGCGCCAAGGTGACCACATCGGCGTTCAAGCCGTCGATCACCGCGCGGGCCTGCGCGCCCGATCCGCCATGGGACGCGCGCACCGCGACGGTTTCGCCGGTCTTCGCCTTCCAATCCGCGATGAAAACCTCATTAATCGCCCGATAAAGCTCTCGGGTCGGATCATAGGAGACGTTGAGAAGCGCCTGCTCCGCCCGCGCGCCGCCCTGGAGGCAGGCGGATGCCGAGAAAACCAGGCAAGCAAGCGTCAGCACCTGGAAAACAGACGTCAAGTCGAGGCGATTGGGCGGAAACCGGTTCATTTCATGCTCCCTGCAGCTTTCTATTATTTCTATAGAAAGACTGCAGGTAGTCAAGCTCCCGTCGCTGCCTTATCCAGCGCGGCCCGGGGCAAAATCAATCGCTCGCCAGGATCACATGCGAGGTTTTGAAAATCGCCCAAACTTCCGCGCCCGGCTTGATTTCGAGATCCTCCGCCCCGGCCTGGGTCACGACGGAAATAATAGTCTTGCCGCCGCCTATATCGACCGTCACCTCGGCGTCGAGCGCGCCGTCGGTGCGGTCGGCCACGATTCCGGGGATTTTGTTGCGCGCCGAGATGCGCGGCGCGTCTTCCTTCGGGGCCAGCATGACGGAGGAGGCGTTCACCATTGCCACGACCGAGCGGCCGACGACCAAGCCGAGCTCCTCTATGCTCGCATTGGTGACGATCGAGGTAATCTCGATCTCGGGCGTGACCTTGAGCTTCACTTCGACATTGATCGGGGCGGGGATGATTTCGGCGATCTCGCAGTGAAAAGCGTTGCGGACGCTGAGCTTCAACCCTATGCCCCAGAACAGCAGGTCCCGCTCGTTCTCGAGCCCCTCCTCGACGATGGCGTTGGAGATCCGCCCGAGCTTCTCCTCCAGCCGGCGGAAGGCGGTGATCAGGCGTCGCCCTTCGTCGGTGACCTCCGCGCCGCCGCCGCGCGGCCCGCCGGTATGGGTTATGAAGGCCGGCCGCGGTAACAGATTATTGATGGCGTTGACCGCATCCCAAGCCGTCTTGTAGCTGAAGCCGGCGATTTCCGCCGCCTTTGTGATGCTGCCATGCTAAATCACAGCTTCAAGCAGGGTGACCCGTTCCCGCCCGACCAGCAGGCGCCCGTCGGCGCGCAAAGCCAGTAAAGTATCTATCTTCCCAGACAAGGCTCGAGGCACGTTATTCCTCCGCAAACCTCCTAGATGCACGAATTTTTTATCAACGACAATTCGAATTAGATAATTTTTTGGTCAGGCTATATAGTTCAGTTACCTTATAGGTCAACCTGCTTTACGGCGCGGGGCGCTTATGGAGCGCGCGGAAGCCCTCGGAGGGATCGACGCGCCTAAACAACTTCGACGGTGGCGGCCGTGTACAAAGCCGCGGCGGCGCCATGCGCCCGCAGCGCCTCCTCCGGCAAGCGATAGACCTCATTCATCTGGGTTCGCTCGAGGAGCGCTTCGATCCGCGCCCGCGACCGCGCCAGGAGAGACTCGTCGAGGCGCCCTTGCGCGATCGCGCCGACAATGGCCTCGGCGAAACGCCGGGCGCGATCGGTATCGGTGAAATGCGCGCAAACCATCAGCATGTCGCAGCCCGCGGCCATGAATCTGGCGGCGGCCTCCGGCGCGTCGAAAATGCCCTTCATCGCGCCCATGCCGACATCGTCCGAAACAACGACCCCCGCGAAGCCAAGCTCGTCGCGAAGCATCTCGGCGATGAAGCGGCGCGACAAAGTGACCGGAAAATCCCGATCGATCGCCGGAAACAGAATATGCGAGGTCATGATCATGCCGATTCCGGCCTCGATCGCCGCCGCGAAAGGCTTCAATTCACGCTGGCGGAGCGCGTCGAGCCCGATGTCGAGCGCCGGCAGGCCGAGATGAAATCGACGCTCGTGTCGCCATGACCCGGAAAATGCTTGCCGCAAGCGACGACTTTTTCGGCCTGCATGGCCCGCATGAAGGCGAGCGCCGCCGCGCTTACCCCCTCCGGCGTCGTCGCGAAGGCGCGCGGGCCAATCACCGGGTTTTTCGGATTTGTGTGAATGTCGAGCACCGGCGCGAAATTCAGGTTGAGCCCGAGCGAGGCGAGTTCGCGCCCCATCGCCCGCCCGACTGCCTCGGCGCGATCCGCCCATTGCGCGGCATAGGCGTATCGGGTGATCGGGAGCGGCGTCCGGCACACGCGGCCCCCCTCGTGGTCGATGGCGATGAACATCCGCCGCCGTCCGGTCGCGGCGCGAATGTCCTCGATGAGGCGGGCGTGGATTTCCAGCCAGGCGTCATAGGGCAGATCGTGGCGGAAATTGCTCTTGAACAGGATGACGCCTGCGGGGCGCAGATCGTTGAGCAGGGCGCGGTCGACGTCATGCAGGACGGGCGTCGGCCGCAAACCCACCAGGAAATGGTCGCCGACTGCGGCGATGGACTTTTTGATCATTATTGCGTCCCGGGCGAATCAGATCCGCATGATTGGCGGAGCTTACGGCCCAAAGCAAGCGCCGCGCGCCGCCGCTCCGGACCGGATCACGCCCTGCTGCCGCCGGCCCCCGCGCGGCGGGCCGATGGCGTCAGGACCGCAAAGCCCAGTCCGAGGCCGCTCCACAGCACGGCCT
>CAWESJ010000216.1:0-10952 GCA_963811015.1 uncultured Alphaproteobacteria bacterium
GAGAAACACCCACAGAAGATAGAAAAGAAGCGCCGGGACCACCCAGGCGAAGATCACGCTCATGACGCCGGACGAGGGCGCGCCGGTGACCTTGATCCCTTCGGCGGCGAGTTTGTCGGCGATCGTCGGATCGACCCGGGCCGTGACGAATTTGCTTACGCCGCTCGGCGTCGGCGCCTTGAGCGAGCCCTCGATCATGTCCGAACTGATCACGACTTCGGACACTTGTTTCTCGGAAACGAGCTTCTCAAACGCGCTATAGGGGATCGTCTCGGTTTGCTGATAGGCGGTCCAGGCCTGCTGCAGCAGCAGCACGCCCAACACGGCCCCGATAATATACCAAATCGCCCAGGTCTGTTTCCGACTGTCGGAGGCCATGCCGTCCACACTCCAAAAGCGCCTGAACCTTGGCGGCGCGCCGCGATCCGCGCCGAGACGGATCGACGTCCAAGGGCTGCGCTTGCGTCGCGACGCTTATTCTTCCTAGTCGAGGATAGGTCCCGTCAGGCTGATTTGGATCAACCCTGTCGCCGATAGATCTGGAGCCGCGACGGCGCGCATCAAGTATTTTTCGCGCCGGATCAAAGGATGCGCCGGATCACGGCCGCGCCGCCGCCGACCGCGCCCCAAAAAAGCTAGCCGTCGGATTGGTCCGGCGGTTCTCGATGACATGGCGCAATTCATTGAATCTGCGTTATTTTCAATTCGATCATGTCGTCTCCACGCGATTGTGAAACGCGCTGGCTATGCTTGACCGTGGCGTGGCTTTAAATTGGCGGCTCCAACTTGGCGAGTGGAGGTCCGATGCCGCATCCTAACCCGCGCCTGCTCTTCAAGCGTCTGGCGATCGCCTTCGATTGCGAACAAGGCTCCGGCCGCCGTCTCGCCGCGTTCTCTTTCATCCTTTTGCTTTGGGGCGCGGCGCACGCTCTCGCCGAGCCCGGCGCCGCCGCGCAAAAACCCTCGGCGCCCACGGCCGACGTCTTTGTTTCGCCGACGGGCGATGATTCGTGGTCGGGGCAATTCCCAAATGCGAAGGGCAAAAGCGGCCCTGTCGCCACGCTGCGCCGGGCGAAGGAGATCATCGCCGCGAAACTCGCCGCAGCGGATGGGAGCGCGCGCGACCTGAGCGTGATGTTGCGCGGCGGAACCTACACGCTCGCCGCAGCGGAGATCTTCACATTGGCGGATTCCGCCGCCGCCGGCCATGTCGTGACCTATGCGTCCTACCCCGGCGAGAGAGCGGTCATCAGCGGCGGCCGCGTCCTCAAGGGTTTCGTCGTTGATCCCGCGACCGGATTTTGGACCCTTCGCATCCCCGAGGTCGCGGCGGGAGCTTGGTATTTCGGCGAGATATGGGTCAATGACAAGCGCGTGAAATGGCCGATCAGGCCGGTCCCGGGCAATGACCGCTTTCACGTCGCCGCGCAAGTCGCGAGTTCGGGCTCGGCGGCGAACGACCGCGTCAAGCCGGCCGACTATGGGGACCGCGTGGGGATTGTCGAGCGCTCCGCCGCCGGCCGCGACGGCAATACCGACCGCTTCGGGTTCAATCCCGGAGAGATCAACGCGGCCTGGACGAATCCAAGCGATGTCATGCTTCGGGTCGCGGATCCGGCAGCCGCCGATAATCTCATCCACATAAGTTCAATCGATCCGGCCCGCCGCATCGTCACGATGGATTCGCATACGCTAGGGGACAGACTGCCGGTTGGGACCGCGTGGCGGCGGGAAAATGTCTATGAGGACTTGGGAACGCAGTCGCAGGTCGGCGAGATGTATCTCGACCGCAAGACCGGCGTGCTGACCTATGTTCCAAGACCTGGCGAGACGCCGGCGAATTCCATCGTCGTCGCGCCGGCGGCGAATGAGCTGATCAGAATATCGAACGCCCGCTCCCTCGGACCGCCCGGAAGGCTGGTCGGCCGGATCGGCTTCTCGAACCTGACGTTCGCGCATACGAATTCGCCGAATTCTCGCGAACGGATATATCGGGGCGATCTCCAACGTAAGAGAAGACCCGCTCGCCGCGCTGACCGTCATTG
Source organism: uncultured Alphaproteobacteria bacterium (assembly GCA_963811015.1). GTDB lineage: Bacteria > Pseudomonadota > Alphaproteobacteria > Rhizobiales > Beijerinckiaceae > Methylocapsa. The sequence goes on from CAWESJ010000216.1 coordinate 2,046, forward strand.
GCGGAACGGGGGTGACGCTGGACGGCGTGACGATGACCCATGTCGGAGAGGCCGCGGTCATGTTCGGCCCCGGCTCGAACGCCAACGCGGTGAAAAACAGCGCATTGAGCGATATAGGCGCGACCGCGATCATCGTCGGGCAGGAGCCGCGTCGAAATCTCACAAGCTATCCGGAGAATTTGGCGAATGGTCCGAGCACCGATCAATGGAAAATCGGCGGCGCGACGATCTACAACAATCTGATCACGGATTTCGGCCACTTGATAAGCAATTCGACCGGCGTCTACTTTGGGCGCGGCGTGGCCAACTCAATAATAAGCCATAATGAGATGAGCTTCGGCCCCGGATGGGCGATCGTGATCGGGTGGGACCCCGGCGCGCAGGTTGACCCGCTCTTTCCTGGGCCGAGACACAATGAGGTCTCGTGGAACTACATCCATGACCTAGGCTTTGGAGGGGATACCACCGCGCAGGATTGGGGCGCGATCTACACCGCGGGTCCGCAAGACGGAACCATTATCGAATATAATAAAGTCATGAAAATCGCCACGCCGGTTCATCCGAGCTTTTATGGCGGCCGGCTCAATTCTCATGGCAGGGACGGGATGCTGCTCTACAATGATGACCGCTCCCACGGGCTCACGATACGCAACAATCTGTTCTCCGGCGCCGCCAACTTCCTGCATTCGCTCAAGGGGACCGGAAACACGGTGGTCAACAACATCTTCTACGCGAAGAACGACGGCTCTTCCTACGCTGGCGCGTCAGGCATATTCTTTATGTTCGCCTGGAGCCAATATATCCCCGAACATGGCCAGCCGTTCGGAAGCGTGACCAGGAACATCTATGTGATTGATCGCGGGCTTGCGTCCGCGGTCCCGGTCAATCTCGCGCGGAGCTCCAATCCGTCATCCGAGCCCGGTCCCGATATTGTCGCATCCGATGACAATCTCTATTTCCAGGCCGGCGCCGCGATCACGAATTTCGCCCCCGATTATACGCTGGAAGCCTGGCGAAGCGCGCGCGGACAAGACGCGCACTCGCTTTTCAACGTCGATCCGCTCTTCGCCGACGCGGCGGCGGGAGATTTCAGCCTGCGGCCTGACAGCCCGGCGTTCAAGCTTGGATTTACGCCGTTCGATCTCTCCGCCGCCGGGCGCAAGTGACCCGCGCCAAGGCGTTGGGTCTTGGCGCGCCTTTCTGGCCGCGCTTCGCGCCTCATGCGGCCTGGCTGGGACAGTCCAGCCGCCAGATGTAGAGATAATTGTCGCCTGGGCCGAAGCCGCTAAAGTTCAGCTTGTTGAAGTCAAATGCCTTGCCGACTTCCTGCGCGTGCGAGACGCGAAGCGTCGGGCCGTGAAATTGGGTGAGATTTGGGAGAAGCAAATTGATCTCGTGGTCGGAATAATCATTGCCGAGGTCGCTGCTGAAAGCGACGAGATATTTGACGCCGCGACGGCAAAGCAGCGCCTTGATGTCTCCCTTTGAGGAAAGCTGCTCGAAATATTCCTTGTCGTTTGCAAGCCCTTCAAGCTGCGTGACCGGCCCTTTGTAGAAAAATGCGAACGAACCTGCACGGTCGCCCATGGCGACGCGTTGATCTTTCAAAACGTCGGCATATTCCGTCACCGCCAGCCTGTTGATCGCGATGAAATTATCCGGCTTCGCGGTTTTCGTCGAAACGAGGAGGAAGGCGATCGGGGCGAAAGCAAGCAGCGCGGCCGCGGCTCTGCGGAGGTTTGCGCTAAGGCCGACGTCTATGCGGCTCAATTTTTGCGCCAGCAGCGGCAAGATCACGTAAAGCGCGCCAACGACTCCTATGAGAAGAGGGAAATTATACCAACCCCAAATCATCCAGGACGAGAAGAAGAGCAATTTAATGGAATAGGCGAACAAGCCGACGATATAGGCGATGAGCAAGGGCCTCGCCACCGAACCGCGCGGCGCAAGCGAAATGAGGAAGGGGGACGCGATCCACAGCGCAACCATTTCCCAGGTAGGAGAAAGCAGCAATTTGAACGGCACTTTCCACCAGCCGTTCTCGGGGTTGAATTCAGTGAGCTGATTGACCAGCCGCCAATTCACCTGGAAGCCGCCCAATGACTTGACCGCGCCGGAAATGGGAACTGGCATCCCGAATGTGAGCTGGCTCCAAACGGCGTAAGCGAGGCCGAAGACGCCAATGATGGACAAGGCGGTCAGGCGTCCGCGCCAATTCGGCGGCGCAAGAAGCGCGAAGGGCAATATGAAAACGGCGGAATCGATGCGCGCGGCGATGCCGGCGGTCGCCAAAGAGCCGATGATTAGGGAGCCGGCGAGATCGCCTTGCTTATTTTTGGCGTCGCGCAGCCTCGCGGCCGCATGAACGAGAAGAGCAAAACAAAGGGCCCAAAGGGGGGTCTCCATTCCGTCAATGGCCATTGGCTCGATGACTTTGATATAGGCGAGGCTGAATATTGCAGATGACAGAAAATCATCGCAATTCAGCGCCAAAAGCAAAAAGTATAAAGTTGCGCCAAGAATAATGATTTGAATGGCCAGCGTGACGTAAATATTGCTGCCGGCGATGGCGTATTGCAGAATCAATAGCGCCATCCAGAGCGGGTGATACCCATTGGTCAGGGATTGGCCATCGAACGTGCTTATATGCTGATTGACAATATTTTTTGCTATGATGAGATAGTAATATGCGTCATCTCCCAGGCTACCTTCGCCGCTCCTATAAAATTTATACGTGACAATCGCTATAAAAAACAGGCTGCAATAAAATGCAAACCAAATAGGCCTGGTCGCAGAAGACAGTTTTTTATTCGCCTGAGACTTGATCATCTGTAGCGCTCGTTAATATCGGTAGGACAGCGAGAGGAAGTACTTCGCACGTGGATAGAAATATTATAGTAATCCATTGATAATTATATTAAAATGGAAATGCTCAGTCAACAATTTTTTTGCGCCGCAAAAATATGCTGCCGCGATACGATGTCGGGCGCTTTATTTCATCTCGCTGGCGCGGGACCGAATGCGGTCGCCGGGCGTCGCGCGTTACGGCCTCTCCTTCGGCAGGCGCGCCAACAGCCGCCGCGCCTTCACCAGATGCGGCCGGTCGAGCATCTCGCCGTCGAGGCTGACGACCCCCGCCTCCGGCTCGGCGGCGAATGCGGCGACAATGGCGCGCGCCTTGGCGATCGCTTCGCTTGAGGGCGTGAAGGCCTCGTTGATGACGCCGATCTGGTCCGGATGAATGGCCATCTTGCCGGTGAATCCGTCGCGTCGTCCCGCTTCGCATTCATGGCGAAGGCCGACGAGGTCGCGAAAATCGGGATAGACCGCGTCGATGGCGGCGACCCCGGCCGCATGCGCGGCGAAAAGCGTGAGCGCGCGGGCGAGCGCGTAGGGCGCGGTATAGGCGCCATCCGCGCCGCGGCAGGCCTCCGCCCCGAGACAGGCCGAGAGATCCTCGGCGCCCCAGGCAAGCCCGGCTAGGCGCGGGCTCGCCCCGGCATAGCCGCCCATGTTGAAGATCGAGGCCGCGGTCTCCGTGGCGATCGCAATCATGCGCGTCGCGCCGTCGGCGAGATCATGTTCCGCCTCCTTGACCGCCAGCTTGGCGCCGAGATGTTGCAACGCCGCGGCGTTGACGCATTTGGGCAGCACAAGGCCGTCCGGCGCGGCTTGCATCACGGCGTCGAGATCAGCGTCGATCAGGCCGGAGTTGAGGGCGTTGACGCGCACATAGAGCAAAGGGCGCGGACATGTGCGCTTCGCCTCGCCAAGGAAGTCCGCAGCCGTCCGCCGCGCCTTCGCCTTGTTGGCGGCGGCGATGGAATCCTCGAGATCCAGAAACAGGCAATCCGCGCCGCTCGTCAAAGCTTTGGCGAGTTTCCTTTCGCTGTCGGCCGGAACGAAAAGCTGCGAGCGCATGCGACATAAACTCGGGCGTCATCCGCCGGCTCAAGCCGGCCTTTTCTTCATGAAGGCCTGGCGGCGGCATTCCGCGACAAGCGCGCCGTCCTGGCGATAGGCGCGATGGATGAATTCGACAATGCCGGCGTCCGGCCGCGATTGCGACTCCCGCTTTCCGGCGACTTCGGTCGCGGCATGAACCGTGTCGCCTTCAAACAGAGGCGCCGGAAACCTGACCTCGGTCATGCCCAGATTGGCGATTGTCGTGCCGAGGCTCAGGTCGTTCACCGATATGCCGATCATCAGGCCAAGCGTGAAAAGGGAATTCATCAAGGGCCTGCCCCATTCGGTTTCGGTGGCGCAGAAATGCGCGTCTATATGCAGAGGCTGCGGATTGAGCGTCATGTTGGAGAACAGCATATTGTCCATTTGGGTGACGGTGCGGGTCAGCCTGTGCTCGATTATCGCGCCGACGACGAAGTCCTCGTAATAAAGGCCGCCGCGTTTGTGGCGCGGCGCGGCTTCGGCCAATGGGCCTTGGCGCTCATCGCTCATCGGAGGCTCCGGCAGGCGCGCCCGGCATCAGGCCGGCGAGCTTGGCGTATTGCAACAGCAGGATGGTCTTGGCGTCGATGATTTCGCCGCGATCTATCATGGCGAGCGCCGCCTCGAGCGTCGGCTCCAGGACTTCGATATCCTCGCCTTCCGCCTCGAGCCCGCCGCCCGCGCTCGTCCGGTCGGCTGGCGAATATTGCGCGACAAAAAACGTGAGCCTTTCGCAAAAGCCGCCGGGACTCATATAGGCCTCGAAGAGCCGCTGCGGGCGGCGGACCGCAAATCCGGTCTCCTCCTCGGCCTCCTTGACGATTCGGGCCTCGGCCTCGGCGCCTTCGAGCCGGCCGGCGCAGACTTCGATCAGCCCCTCATGTCCGCCGGAAACAAAAGCAGGCGCGCGGAACTGGCGCACCAGCGCGACGGTGCGGCGCTCGGGGTCATAGAGCAGGATCGCGGCGCCGTCGCCTGTGTCATAGATTTCGCGGGTCACATGTTGCGGCCGGCTGTCGTAGCGCCGGCGCTCGAACCAGATCTTCTCCAAGACGCCGCGTCCCTTGGCGAGGACTTCGCGGCCGAGAATGCGGATGGCTTCGACCATGTTTGGATACCCAAGCCTCAATATCCGAATTGCTCGCGCAGGATCTGCTCGTTGAGCGAATGGCCGGGGTCGTGGAGGAGCACGAGCCCGGTCTTGTGATCCATCGCGACCGTGACCTTGACGATGTTCTTCAGCTCGAAATGATCGGCGACCACGGCGACGGGCCTTTTGTCGGCCTCGAGAATATCGATCGTGATCTGCATTTTGTCGGAGAGCAGCGCGCCGCGCCAGCCGCGCGGCCGAAACGCCGAGATCGGCGTCAGCGCGATCATGGTCGCGTCGAGCGGCAGAATCGGGCCATGCGCCGACAAATTATAGGCGGTGGAGCCGACCGGAGTTGCGACGAGCAGGCCGTCGGCGGCGAGCTCGCCGAGCCTCTCCTTGCCGTCGATCGAGACCCGCATCTTGGCGACCTGATAGGATTGGCGCATGAGCGAGACCTCATTGATCGCCCGGGCCTTGACCCTCTCGCCTTCCATCTCGATCGCGTTCATGAGCAGGGGATGCACCACCGAGGCCTCGGCTTCGTCGAGGCGCTGAATGAGGTCGGGACCGTGGAATTCATTCATGAGAAATCCGACCGTGCCGCGATTCATCCCATAGATCGGCTTGTTCGCGCCCATGAACCGATGCAGGGTCCGCAGCATGAGCCCGTCGCCGCCGAGCGCGACGATGACGTCGGCCGCCTCGGGGTGAACATTGCCGTAGCGGGCGACGAGCTCATGCAGCGCCGAGGTCGCCTCCGGCGTGCCGGAGGACAAAAAGGCGATGCGTTCGAAGCGATGCTTCGCGCCTTGCACAACGGCCATGATCTCGCGCTCTTATATTACAATGGAACGTAATCGACTCGATAAGGCTGCATTCGTCGCACGACGACACGATCACAGCAAATCCCCAGCGCCAATTTCGTCGGCTTGCGCCCGAGCCTTCGCGCGTAGCAAAAGTTGCCGGTCGCTTCGACACGTCGCTCTTTAGACTTTCCGTGCAGCAAAGAGGCAAGGCCTAGATCAGCGCTTGCAAACCACGCTCGGCGGCTTCGGCGAGTATATAGGAGGCGAATTTATCGACAGCTTCTGGAGGGCTAATAGTACGGCGCGGCTTTTGCCACATAAATGATTTCTCCCGTAATGCGCGGCACGCTTCAGGAACTCGCCTAAAGGGCCATATCCGCCAAGGGGCGTCAGGATTTGGACCGCGGATAACGAGCGCTTGGTGCAATTCGCTGCCTTTACGCAACCCGGATGGGACTTGGCGATAAAGCTCCCAGTCAAATCCCGGATTTCTCTGTATCATTACCTCGCCCAGAAATGTCGCCAGATCGAAAATGACGTTCTGTCCCAAGCGTGAGTTTCGCCAAGCCGGAATGTGCGTTAGGAATGACGATCCGGATTCCCGAACGGACAAAAAGGCTCCGTATTTCGCGATCCACCGATCAAGCCTCCTTAGCCCGGCATCCGAAGTTTCAAGGGCGACGTTGAATTTCTCTAGGAAACTGCGAAGCCGTTCTATGCGAGAACCACGAGTGTTCATAAATTTTTCGAAATTCGCTTGAGCCTGCGCGGATGAGAGCGTTGAGCAAAGGCCCACGAAAGGAGGTTCGTAAACGGGATAATCCGCCAATGCTTTAGTTACTTTACGCTCCGCCGCCCAAAAACGTATATTTGTCATTGGCCATGGCTGAATGACGGACGGTGTTGTATAGAAAGCATCAATCTCTCGTGGCCGCCCTTCTACTTCCTTCACAAACTCATCAGTAGCCTCCGCATATTCTTCAGCGAATTCTCCGCGGCTGCTCGTTGCGACATAAGGAAAATCACAACCGTCGTCCAAAGCTGCGAGGCGGAAATCCAAAGATGGAAATCTCTGTCCCATCCGCCGCATGATTGGCCCGATGGGCAGGCCCTTCGTGTAGAATCTGATTGTGATCGCGCTATCGCTCAGCGATTCAATTGCGAAGTCCTCCAAAACAGATTCGCCCCAATTGTCGAACTGCCATTCCTGCCGCGTCCAAGATCCCAGTTCCGCATGAGCGCGAATCGCCGCTTGTCCGATCGCGAGCGCGCTGGGTCGGTTTTTTTGAACCCACTGCAGCAGCCTGTCATAATTTGTCAGTTCCCACTTTTTCGCCTGAACGCTTGCGAGCACGCTGGGGCGTGGATAGCTGACGCCTTCTAACAACCTTGGTCGAGGTTCGCGGTTTATTGTCTCAACGCCGAGGTCAACATCAAGGCCCAGGGGCCCTGAGCTAGATCCGTCAGGCAGGCCTTCCGGGATAGGCGCTATCTTTTCAAAGTCTATACTAATAGGGTGGTTGGCCTCATCTTTTTTGAGGCACTGGTCCAGAAATCTGGCGAAATCTTCTTGCGGACCTGAAACCGTGAATGTTTGCGAAAAATATATCCCCACGGCTCATCCCCCGAAATGCTTTATTGGCCCAAAACTTCGTCGAGCCTACGCCACCACATCCGCCCGATCGCCGGCGAGCAGAAGCTGCGGAACCTGGGTGAAGGTCCAGCCGCCGTCGCGGCGGTCGAAAACCCAGACCAGGTCGACGCGCTCGAACGGCCAATATTGCGGCGTGGTCGAAGTCTCGCCGAGGATCTCGTTTGCGATCACATGCATGGTCAAATGTTTCCAGCAAATCAACGCAGGGCCCGGGCCGGCCAGAACGTCGCGGACAAGCGCGGCCTCCTCGCCGTAAAAATGCGCGCGGTTGAACGCGACGTCGGCTTGCGCGGCCAGAAGCTCGGCGAGCGGCGCCAGAGTGTTTTGCGGCCTGAGGCTCGGGTCCTGCGCCGCAGCCCGGCAGGCGTAGAGGGCCTGCGGCCGCGCCAGGGCCGGATGGACGAAATGACCGTCGCGCGGCGCGAAGAAACGCGCGAGCGCGCCGGCGCGCTGCCAGCCGCGCACGGTCAAGGATTCCTTGTCCTTGCGCCCTTCCAAATTCACGCCGCGGAATGTCTTGTCGGGGCTCGGCCGCTCCGAATGGCGGATCAGCATAATTTTGTCGCAGCTCATCGCAAGGCCTCGAGGGTCGCGCCCCGCCCCGGCGTGCGGCGGCTCAGCACTTGTAATGGTCGGCGATCAAGGCTTCGAAGGCGGCGGCCGGGATAAACGGCTTGGCGCGGGCGACGGCGGTTTGCGAAAACGCCCCGACCGCATGACGCAGAGCTGGCCGGTTGGTCTCGATGATGCGCTTGACCGTTCGGGCGACCAGGATCGGATCGGCGCCGCCCGTTTCATCCTTCTCCATCACGGCAAGACTCGCCTCGAATCTGGCGCGATAGGCGGAACCCTCGCCGCTGTCGGCCGTCAGTCGCCGCGCGGCGGTGAAGCCCGTGACGAAATCGCCCGGCTCGACAATGGCGACGCGGACGCTTGAGCCGCGGAGTTCGATGCGCAGCGCCTCGCAATAGCCCTCGAGCGCGAATTTGGCCGCGCTATACATGCCCTGGAACGGAACCGCGATCAGGCCCGCGATGGAGCCGATGACGACGAGATGAGCAGGGTTGCGGGCGCGAAGATGCGGCAGGGCGGCGCGGCAGACGCGATGATTGCCGAAAAAATTGGTCTGAAACTGCGCCAGCGCCTCCTCGGAGCTGGTGTCCTCCAGGGCGCCGGCGAAGCCCATTCCGGCGTTGCTGACCACGATGTCCAAACCGCCTTGGCGCTCCGCGACCTCGGCGATCGCCGCCGCGACCGAATCGTCTTGATCGACGTCCATCTTGATCAGCTCGAAATCGCCATGCGGATTGGCCTCGCCCGAGGCCTTGCGCGATGCGCCATAGACGCGATAGCCCGCGTTGTGAAGAGCAATACGATGAATTTTTTCAAGCGTAGACATAAACATA
>CAWESJ010000217.1:0-4522 GCA_963811015.1 uncultured Alphaproteobacteria bacterium
GAGGCCTGCATGAGGAAGGCGTCGCCCGGATGCCCCTCCGGCATCACCAGATGGACGGTGAGCGCGGTTTCGCTCGTGCTCATCGCCCAGATATGCAGATCATGGAGATCGGCGACGCCGGGCAGGGCGGCGAAAAACCCGCGCACCTCCGTGGTGCTGATCCCGACCGGGACGCCCGCCAGCGACATGGCTACACTCTCGCGCAGCAGGCCCCATGTGCCCGCGACGATGACGGCGCCGATGACCAGGCTCAGGGCGGGGTCGATCCAATGCCGGCCGGTCAAGGCGATGGCGAGGCCGGCGAGAACGACGCCGGCCGAGATGGCGGCGTCGGCGGCCATATGCAGGAACGCGCCGCGGACATTGAGGTCGCGTTTGCGTCCCGAGGCGAACAGAGCCGCCGTGAGGGCGTTCACGACGAGGCCCACGCCGGCCACGGCCATCATGACGCCGCCCGCGACGGGCTCCGGTTCAAAAAATCGCTGAAACGCCGCATAGCTGAGCGCGCCGGTGATGACGAGGAGGAACATGGCGTTGAACAGAGCCGCCAGAATAGACGTCGCCCGCAGTCCATAGGTGAAGCGCGGCGAGGGCTTTCGCCGCGCCGCGAGGGTCGCGGCGAAAGCGACGCCGAGCCCAAGCACGTCGGAGAGATTATGTCCGGCGTCGGCGATCAAGGCGACGGAATTGCCAAGGAACCCATAGACCGCTTCAAGGATCACCACGATCAAATTGAGCGCCATTCCAACGCCGAAGCGGGTCCCGAAGCTCGCGGGGCCATGCTCATGCGAATGGGCGCCGCCATGGCCATGTTTGTGAAGGTCGTTCATCGGGGCGTCATCGTCGAAGCGGCCGAAGCCTGGGGGTCTTTAGCGTCCTATATCATTTTCTTGCGGCGGCGCGGACAGGCGTTTGCCTATCTCAGGGCCGCGGCCCGAGTTTCGCTCCCATGAGTGACATGACGTAAAACCGCGCGGACGGCGCAAGCGCGTCGGAGCGCAAAGGAAATGGATCATTGGGCTCAACCTCGAAATTGACGCGACCCATCTTTACCGAAGGGTCAACATTACGGCATGTGCTCGCCATGACGGCGGCGGCCTCCGTCGGCCTCATGTCCATTTTTCTCGTCGATCTCCTGTCCCTCATTTACGTCTCGCGGCTCGGCGATCCGAACCTCACCGCCGCGGTCGGTTTCGCCACGCAAGTCGTGTTCTTCCTGGTGTCGATCAGCATCGGGCTTTCGATTGCGATCGGCGCATTGGCCGCCCGCGCGATCGGCGGCGGCGATTGGCCCAGCGCGCAACGGCTCGCGGCCTCGGGCCTTGTCCATGTGACGCTTGTCATGGGGTTGGCCAGCTGCGCCACTTTTGTCTTTCGCCGCGACATTTTGACTCTGTTCGGCGCCCGCGGCGAGGCGCTTGACGTCGGCGCTGCCTTTCTCGCGATCACCCTGCCGGCGATGATCCCTCTCGGCCTCGGCATGTCTCTGGCTGGCCTCCTGCGCGCGGTCGGGGACGCGCGGCGGGCGATGTTCGTGACGCTCTCGGGCGCCATAGTCACCGCCTGCCTCGATCCGATCTTCATCTTCGGCTTCGGACTGGGGGTTGAAGGCGCGGCGATCGTCACCGTGATCTCGCGCCTTGTCGTGGTTGGCGTCGGCCTATGGGGCGCGGTTCGCCTGCATGGGCTGGTCGGGCGCCCGCATCGCAAGGCGGTGGCCTTCGATTTCCCTGCGATGCTGGCGATCGCGGCTCCGGCTATATTGGCCAATCTGGCGGCGCCGGTGGCGAACGCCTATTCGATGCGGGTGTTTTCGCATTTCGGCGACCCCGTCGTCGCGGCCTTCGCGATCATCGACCGGCTCACGCCGGTCGTCTTCGGCGTCGTTTTCGCGCTCTCCGGATCGGTCGGCCCGATCATGGCGCAAAACCTCGGCGCGCGGCTCATCCGCCGGGTTCGGCAGACGCTCACCAATTCCTTGGCCTTCTCGGCGATCTATGTCGTCATCGTCTCGGCGCTTCTGCGCCTGGCGACGCCGATCGTCGTCGAAATATTCGACGCCCATGGCGAGACCGCCGAACTCGTGCGGTTCTTTTGCGCCTATGGCGGCGCGCTTTGGTTCTGCCTCGGGGCGATCTTCGTCGCCAACGCCGCCTTCAACAATCTGGGGTTTCCGCTTCTTTCGACCGCGTTCAATTGGGGCCGCGCGACGCTCGGGTCGATTCCTTTCGTGACGATCGGCGCCGCCCGCTTCGGACCCGAAGGCGGCTTCATCGGCTTGATCGCGGGGGCGGCCGCATTCGGCGCCGGCGCTGTGATCGCCGCCTATTTTGTCACAGCCAAGCTCGCAAAACATCCCAAGGGCGCGTAGCATCCCTCGCCTTCCCGCCGCAAAAAGCATTCGTCAATCAAACAGCTGATCGCGGGGAGGCGGGAGGGAGAAGGCCAATGTCCAATCTTTACGCGATCGTGCAGGACGCCCAGAACGGGCAGGCGCTCGAAAATCTGGCGCAGCAATTCAACATCTCGAAAGAAGAGGCCGACGCCGCCGTCAGGGAGCTTTTGCCGGCGCTCTCCACCGGCTTCCTGAGCAAGGCGTCTGAACCCGGGGCGCTCGGCCCAATCCTCGACGCGCTGGGAGAAGGTCAGCATCTGGCGGCCTTCGCCGACCCGATGGCGGCGCAGGAGCCGGCGACGGCGCAGAAGGGCGGGGAGATCCTCGGCCATTTGTTCGGGCCGAACCAAGGCAACGAGCAAATCATCCAGCGCGCGGCGGCCGCGACCGGCCTCACGCCCGAGCTTCTCGCGCAAATGCTGCCGGTTATCGCTTCCGTGCTCTTGGGCGGCGTCACGAAATCGCTGCAAGGCCAGGGTTATGGCGGGATTTTCACAGAGCTCGTCAACGCCGCCCGCCAGGGCGGCCTCAGCTCGATCCTGGGTCCCTTGGCGCAGGGCGGGCCCCCGGCGCCGAACCCGCAACCGCAGCCGGGAACTGAGCCGCCCCCGGCTTCTCCGGTCAGCGGCGGCGGGCTTGGATCGATTCTTGGTCAATTGCTGCGCGCCGGCGCTTCGCGGGGGAATTCGCCGCAAGCCGGGGCCGGTATCGGGCCTTCGCCAGCCCCGGCGGCAGGTCTCGGCGGCATTCTCGGGACCTTGATCGGAACGCTCCTCGGCCGTCGCCCAGACGCGACCTCGGCCGGACCTGCCCCCGCCTCCCAAGCGCCGGGGCTCGACTCAAGCGCAATCCAGGCGGGGCTCGACGCCTTGACCAAAATCCTCCAGCCAGGAACGCCGCCCGCCCGTGCCTTTCGCGCGCCGGAGACCGAACCGCGGGAAGCCCAATCCGCGCCGGAGCGATCCCGCGAGCCCGAGCAGCCGCCGGACATTCAAAGCGAAATCGGCGAAATTCTCGATGGCAAGAGCCATTGATTTTGGGCTAATTCGCCGCCCGCCACAAAATATCTCGCCGGCGCGAGAAGAGCGCTGGCGGGGCTAGATCACGATGATTTTGGATTGACTCAATCCAAAATCAGGAACGTGATCGATTCCAAGAGTTTAGAGCGGGGCGCAGGCGGAAAACCGCATATACTTTTCCGTGTAACTTGAATCCCGCTCTCTTGGGCCGCGCCGCGCGCCATTTTCTTGAACACGCGTCCGGCGACCGCTCATCCCGCCCGGCGCATTGCGCCTTGCCTCCCGCCCGCATATGAAGCTGGCGGCGCATGGGAATTGCTGTCTTCCCTCCTGCGTTGAAAACGTCGCGCCGCGCGCTCAAAACCCGGCCGAAGCCGGAGCTTGTCGCGTCCGGCGAAGGCGTTGCGGCTTGCTGACGCGGCGAGTTCGGATCTTGCATCCGAAATCGGCGCGCCGGCTTGGGCTTGGCGACGGCAGTGCAAACGAAAGCTTGGGTATGGCTCGCGACGTTACGGATTCCACGCCAATTGCGTCGCGCGATGACCTGATCGGCTGGATCGAAGCCGGATCGAAGCCGGCGGAGCAATTCCGGATCGGCACCGAGCATGAGAAAATTCCCTTCCGCCGCGCGGATCATTCCCCGGTCTCCTATCAAGGCGCGCCCTTGGGCGGGATAGGCGCCTTGCTGGAGGGAATGCGCGCGGCCCTCGGTTGGGCCGAGATTCATGACGGCGCCAATGTCATCGGACTTTACGATGAAAAAGGCGGCGGCGCGATTTCGCTGGAGCCGGGCGGCCAATTTGAGCTCTCTGGCGCGCCATTCGCCACGATCCACGCCACAAACGCCGAGCTCGACAGCCATTTTTCCGCGCTTAAGGGCGTCGCGGCGCCTTTGGGAATCGGATTTCTCTCGCTCGGCATGGGACCCAAATGGCGCGTGGACGAAACGCCCATGATGCCGAAGCAGCGTTACGCGATCATGGCCAACTATATGCCGAAGGTCGGCGGCCGCGGCCTCGACATGATGTTTCGCACCGCGACCGTTCAGGCCAATTACGATTTTTCGAGCGAGGCCGACATGGTCAAGAAGTTTCGCGTGTCGCTCGCC
>CAWESJ010000218.1:0-7946 GCA_963811015.1 uncultured Alphaproteobacteria bacterium
GCGTTGAAGGAGGGCCGGAAGGACGGCCCTGGCGCTTCCGCGCAAGCAAAGGCGGGCGCCTGACATGCTGACATGGCTCGCCGAGTTTTCGAGCGTTTTCGGACCGCTCAATCTGTTTCGCTACATCACCTTCCGCACCGGCGGCGCGACCGTCGACGGCGCTGTTCTTCGTGTTCTTGTTCGGCCCGAACATCATCGCCGGCTGCGTCTCAAGCAGGGCAAGGGCCAGCCGATCCGCGACCGACGGGCCGCAATCGCATCTCGTCACCAAGAACGGCACGCCGACCATGGGCGGGCTGATGATCCTGTCCGGCATGCTGGTGTCGACGCTGCTGTGGGCCAATCCGGCAATCCCTATGTCTGGATCGTGCTGCTGGGTCACGCTCGGCTTCGGCCTGGTCGGCTTCTACGACGACTACCTGAAAGTGACGAAACAGGCGCACAACGGATTTCCCGGCCGCTCGCGGCTCGCGTCGAAGCGCTGATCGCGGTCGCCGCCTGCTACGCCATGGTCGAGACTCGGGACGCCGGCCGTTCTCGACCTCGCTGGTTTCCGTTCTTCAAGGAGCTGGTGATCGATCTCGGCTGGTTCTTCGTCGTGTTCGCGACCTTCATCATCGTCGCCGCCGGCAATGCGGTGAATCTCACCGACGGCCTCGACGGCCTCGCCATCGTGCCGGTCATGATCGCGGCCGGAAGCTTCGGCGTCATCGCCTATCTGGCGGGCAATGCCATATTCGCCGACTATCTGCAAATCCATTTCGTGCCCGGCGCCGGCGAACTCGCGGTCTTCTGCGGCGCATTGATCGGCGGCGGGCCTCGGCTTTCTCTGGTTCAACGCCCCGCCGGCGCAGATCTTCATGGGCGACACCGGCTCGCTCGCGCTCGGCGGCATGCTCGGCACGATCGCCGTCGCCATGAAGCATGAAATCGTCCTCGTGATCGTCGGCGGGCTGTTCGTCGTCGAGACCCTTTCGGTCATCGTCCAGGTGGTCTCGTTCAAGCTCACCGGCAAGCGCGTCTTCAAGATGGCGCCGATTCATCACCATTTCGAGCAGCTCGGCTGGTCGGAGCCGCAAGTCGTCGTTCGCTTCTGGATCATTGCTTTCGTTCTGGCGCTTATCGGCCTTTCCACCTTGAAGCTGAGGTGACGATGACCCCGGTCACCGCCTGCAAGGACAAGCATGTCGCCGTGTTCGGCCTCGGCGGCTCGGGATTCGCCACGGCGCAGGCCCTGGTCGCCGGCGGCGCCCGCGTCCTTGTCTGGGACGACAATGAGCACGCGCGGGAGAAAGCGCGCGCGGCCGGAACTCAGAATTGAAAATCTGGCGACCGCCGACTGGCGCGATCTCGAGTCGCTTGTCCTCTCGCCTGGCGTCGCTCTGACCCATCCTGCGCCGCATTGGACTGTTCTGAAGGCGCGGGAGGCGGGGGTCGAAATCATTGGCGACATCGAGCTCTTTTGCCGCGAGCGGCGAAAGATCGCGGCGAAATCGCCCTTCGTCGCGATTACCGGAACCAATGGAAAATCGACGACGACCGCGCTCGTCGCGCATCTTTTCCGCAGCTTCGGCTTCGCGGTCGAGGTTGGCGGCAATATCGGCACGCCGATCCTGGCGTTGGCGCCGCCGGCGCAGGATCGCGTCCATGTCATTGAATGCTCGTCCTTCCAGATCGATCTCGCGCCCTCGCTCGATCCTTCGGTCGGCGTTCTACTCAACATCACGCCGGATCATCTCGACCGCCATGGCACGCTCGAAAATTACGCCGCGATCAAGGCGAGGCTCGCGCGCAACGCGGATCAGGCCGTCATCGGCGCGGACGATGATTTCACCCGCGCCATCGCCGATGAATTGCGCGGCTCAGGCCTCCGCCCGGTTCTTGTCTCCGTGACGGGGCGGGCAATCGAGGATGGGATCATCCTCGAAGGCTCCCGCCTCCTGCGCCGCGCCGAAGGAAGCTCGAGCGAGATCGCCGACCTTGCCGGCGTCGCCTCCCTGCGCGGCGCGCATAATGGCCAGAACGCCGCCGCGGCGGTGGCGGCGCTTGGCCCGCTCGGCTTCGATCTCGCGCGCGTGGCGAAAGGCCTGCGCAGC
The DNA here is from genome assembly GCA_963811015.1 of uncultured Alphaproteobacteria bacterium. Classification (GTDB taxonomy): domain Bacteria; phylum Pseudomonadota; class Alphaproteobacteria; order Rhizobiales; family Beijerinckiaceae; genus Methylocapsa. Next base: position 2,097 of record CAWESJ010000218.1, read on the forward strand.
TTTCCCGGGCTTGCGCATCGGCTGGAGGAGGTCGGGCGCAAGGGCAAGGTGCTCTTCGTCAATGATTCCAAAGCGACCAACGCCGACGCCGCCGAAAAAGCGCTGCTGTCCTTCGACAAAATATTCTGGATCATCGGCGGCCGCGCGAAACAGGGCGGCATAGAGCCGCTGCGGCCCTTGTTTTCGAAAGTCGCCAAGGCCTATCTGATCGGCGAGGCCAGCGAGGCTTTCGCGCAAACGATCGGCGACGCTTTCCCATTCGAGATGTGCGGCGCGCTCGAGACGGCGGTTCCGCGCGCGGCCGCCGACGCGCAGGCGAGCGCCCTGGCGGAGCCGGTCGTCTTGCTGTCGCCGGCCTGCGCCTCCTTCGATCAATTTTCCGATTTCGAGAAGCGCGGCGATAGATTTCGCGAGATCGTCGCCAGTTTGCTGGCTGAAAAACCGCAGGTCTGAGCGAAACAGGATTGGTCGGGGGCACAGATGGCGTCGCGCGCGGAACGTTCGGCTTTGGCCAATTGGTGGTGGACGATCGACCGCTGGATGCTCGCGGCGGTCGCTTCGCTGATCGTGCTCGGGCTCGTGCTGACGATGGCAGGCAGCCCGCCGGTGGCGGAGCGATTGGGCCTTCCGGCCTTTCATTTCGTCCATCGTCAGGCGCTCTTTCTGGCGCCGGCCATTCTCGTGCTCTTCGCCACATCCTTCCTCACGCCGCGGCAGGTCCGGCGCGTCGCGCTCATCGTTTTCCTTTTGTCCATGGCCTTGATCGTCACGGCCCTCGTCTTCGGCCATGAAGTCAAGGGCTCGAAACGCTGGATCCTCGGCATTCAGCCTTCGGAGTTCCTGAAGCCCGCCTTCGTCATTCTCGTGTCCTGGGCCTTCGCCGAAGGCGGCAAGCGGCGCGACGTTCCGGCCAATCTCCTCGCGCTCCTTCTGCTGCCGGTCACGATCGTTCCCTTGATCCTGCAGCCGGACTTTGGCCAAACCCTGCTGATCTCGCTGGTTTGGGCGGCGCTTTTTTTCATGGCGGGGCTGCATTGGTTCTGGGTGGCTGGCATTGGCGGCGTGGGGTTCGGCGGCGCGCTGCTCGCCTATAAATTCGTGCCGCATGTGCGCGCGCGGATTCTCAAATTCATCGATCCCGCCGCCGGCGGCGGAATCGTCGACACCTTTCAAGTGGACACCGCGCTCGACAGTTTCCTGTCCGGCGGCTGGTTCGGCAAGGGCCCCGGCGAGGGGACGGTCAAGCGCATTCTTCCCGACGCCCATACGGATTTCATCTTCGCCGTCACCGGCGAGGAATTCGGCATCATCGCCTGCCTCGTCCTGGTTTCGATCTTCGCCTTCATCGCCTTGCGCGGGCTGTTCATGGCGGCCCGCAACGAGGATCCTTTCTGCCGCTTCGCCGCGGCCGGGCTCGTCATGCTGTTCGCCGTGCAGAGCGCGATCAACATGGCGGTCAATCTTCATCTCATGCCGGCCAAGGGCATGACGCTGCCCTTCATCTCCTATGGCGGCTCCTCGCTCGTTTCGCTCGCGCTTGCGATCGGCTTCTTGATCGCGGTCACGCGCAAGCGGCCGGGCGCGGCCTTCCTCGCGGACGCTCATTCGGCGGGCTTGGCATGAGCGAGGCGCGTCCGATCGTGGTCGCGGCGGGAGGCACCGGCGGCCATTTGTTCCCGGCCGAGGCCTTGAGCAATGCGCTCGCCGCGCGCGGCGTGTCGGTCGAGCTCGTCACCGACGCGCGGGCGACGAAATATGGCGCGGGTTTTCCCGCCCGCGCCATCCATCAGATCGCCGCGGGAACGCCACGCGGGGGGTCGATCATCGCCCGCGCCGGCGCCGTTCTCATGCTCGCGCGCGGAACGCTCGCGGCGCTGCGTCTTTTCAAGAAGATCCGCCCGCGCGCGCTGGTCGGCTTCGGCGGCTATCCGACCGTGCCGCCGGCGCTCGCCGCGACAAGGCTCGGCGTGCCGACCATCCTGCATGAGGGCAACGCCGTCATCGGCAAGGCGAACCATTTTCTCGCTTCGCGCGTCGACGCCATCGCCAAGGGATTTGATTCGCTCGGCGGCGTCAGCGCGAAAATCGCCGCAAGGGCGCATCACACCGGCAATCCGGTGCGCCCCATGGTCATCGAGGCCGCGAAAATCGCCTTCCCCGATTTCGCGGACGGCTGCTTGCGGCTTCTCGTCACCGGCGGCTCGCAGGGCGCGCGGATCATGTCCGACGTGGTCCCGGCCGCCATCGCGCTCTTGCCCGAGAGCGCGAGGACAAAGCTCGTCATCGTTCAGCAGGCGCGCGAGGAAGATCTCGCGCGGGTCGCGGCCGTCTATAAGAATCTTGGACTTGCCGCAGAGGTCGCGGCCTTCTTTCCCGATCTTCCCATGCGGATCGCCAGATCGCATCTCGTCATCGCCCGCGCCGGGGCCTCGACCGTATCCGAGCTTGCGGTCATCGGCCGCCCGGCCATTCTCGTGCCGCTGCCGCATGCGCTGGATCAGGATCAGGCCGCCAACGCCAGGCAATTCGAAGCGACCGGCGCCGCCGTCGTCACGCCGCAGAGCGCATTTTCGCCGCAATGGCTGGCGACTGCTCTGCTGGACGCGCAAAACGACATGCCGGGCCTCGCGCGGCGCGCGCAGGCGGCGAGACGGGCGGGGATCGCCGACGCCGCCGAAAGGCTCGCCGATCTCGTCCTGAGCCTCGTGGCGGAGACGGAGAAAAAGCGATGAAGCTGCCGCATGAGCTAGGGCCTATCCATTTCATCGGCATTGGCGGCATTGGCATGTCCGGCATAGCCGAGGTTCTGCTCAATCTTGGCTATCGCGTGCAGGGGTCCGACGCCGCCGAAAACGCCAATGTGCTGCGCCTGCGTGACAAGGGCGCGCTGGTCCATATCGGCCATCGCGGGGATAATCTTGGCGCGGCCGAAGTCGTCGTCGTCTCGACCGCGATCAAGCGCGACAATCCAGAGCTCGCGCTGGCGCGCGAAAAGCGGCTGCCCGTGGTGCGCCGCGCCGAGATGCTCGCCGAGCTCATGCGGCTCAAGCAATGCGTCGCCATCGCCGGCACGCATGGCAAGACGACCACCACCTCGCTCGTCGCCACGCTGCTTGAGGCCGGCCGGTTCGATCCGACCGTGATCAATGGCGGCATCATCAACGCCTATGGCACCAACGCCCGCCTCGGCGCCGGCGATTGGATGGTGGTCGAGGCCGACGAAAGCGACGGCACGTTTTTGAAGCTTCCGGCCGACGTCGCGGTCGTCACCAATATCGATCCCGAGCATCTCGATCATTTCAAGACCTTCGACGCGATCAAGGAAGCCTTCCGCGCCTTCGTCGAAAACATCCCCTTCTATGGTTTCGCGGTCATGTGCCTCGATCATCCGACCGTGCAGGAGCTCGTCGGCAAGATCGAGGACCGCCGCGTCGTCACCTATGGCGAGAACCCGCAGGCCGACGTCAGGCTGGTCGACATAGACCTCGCCGACGGCGTCTCGCGCTTCACCGCGATCATTCGCGACCGCAAGGCGGCGAGCGAAACCGCGCTGGAAAATATCGTCATGCCCATGCCCGGCCATCACAATGCGCTGAACGCCACGGCGGCGCTCGCCGTCGCGCATCAGCTTGGCATGAGCGCCGACCAGATCCGCGCCGCGCTCGCGGGCTTTGGCGGCGTCAAGCGGCGCTTCACCAAGACCGGCGCATGGAACGGCGCCGTCATCTTCGACGATTACGGCCATCATCCGGTCGAGATCGCCGCCGTGCTGCGCGCCGCCCGCGCCTCGACCAAGGCGCAAGTCATCGCCATCGTCCAGCCGCATCGCTACACAAGGCTGCATTCGCTCTTCAATGAATTCGCAAGCTGCTTCAACGACGCCGACACGGTCATCGTCGCCGATGTCTATCCCGCCGGCGAGGCGCCGATCGAGGGCGCCGACCGCGATCATCTCGTCACCGCGCTGAAAGCGCATGGGCATCGCCAGGCGCTTCCCCTGAAACGCCCCGAGGATTTGCCGGGCCTGATCCGCGGCCTCGCCAAGCCCGGCGATTACGTCGTCTTTCTCGGCGCCGGCAATATCACGCAATGGGCCTATGCGCTGCCGGGCCAGCTCGCCGCCGGGGATCAGGGATGACGGCGACGGCCGAGCCATTTTTTCGCGCCGAGGGAGGGGGGCAGGCCTATTCGCCGCTCTCCGACATCACCCAGGCGCTGCGCGACAATATGCCGGCGTTGCGCGGGACGCTCGAAGGCAATGTCCCTTTGGCCAATCTCTCCTTCTTCAAGACCGGCGGGCCGGCGCAAGCCTTGTTCGAGCCCGCCGACGAGGCTGACCTCGCCTATTTTCTCGCCCGGCTCGACCCGGCGGTTCCGGTGCTGGCGCTTGGCCTTGGCTCCAATCTTCTCGCCCGCGACGGCGGCGTCGAAGGCGTCGTCATAAGGCTCGGCAAGCCGTTCCAGGAGATCGCAGTCGAGGGCCTCTCGCTCACCGCCGGCGCCGGCGCGCCCGACGTGAAGCTCGCCGCCGCCGCCGCCAGGGCCGGGCTCGCCGGGCTCGCCTTCCTGCGCGGCGTGCCGGGCGCGATCGGCGGCGCGCTGCGCATGAACGCCGGGGCCTATGGCGCCGAGGTCAAGGACGTTCTCGCCTCATGCCGGGGCGTCGACCGGGCTGGCCGGATCCATGTCTTTTCCTGCGCCGACATGGGTTTCTCCTATCGCCATTGCGGCGTTGCGGCGGAGATTATCTTCACTGAGGCGACATTTCTCGGCGCGCCCGGCGAGCCGGAGGCGATTCTGGCCGAAATGGCCGAGATCACCAAGGCGCGGGCCGCGAGCCAGCCGGTCAATACGCGCACCGGCGGCTCGACCTTCAAGAATCCGCCGGGACATAAGGCCTGGGAATTGATCGACAAGGCGGGCTGCCGCGGCCTTGTCCTGGGCGACGCGCAGGTCTCCGAGCTTCATTGCAATTTCCTGGTCAATCGCGGCGCGGCGAGCGCCGCCGATCTCGAGGCCCTGGGCGAGCTCGTCCGCGCCCGCGTGCTGGAGACCAGCGGCGTGACGCTCGAATGGGAGATCTTGCGGGTGGGGCTTGCGCGGTGAGGGGTCTTGAGCGCGCTGCCTTAGCCCTCATCCTGAGGAGGGCTCGAAGAGCCCGTCTCGAAGGACGAGGGCGTTGACGCAAGGCGCCGCCATCTACATTCTGCGCTGCGCGGATGGGAGCTATTACATCGGGCTCACCCGCCGGTCGGTCGAGGAGCGCGTCAGCGAACACGCGCAAGCGCTGGTCAAGGGTTGCTATACTGAAAGCCGCTTGCCGGTGGAGCTTGTCTTTAGCGAATATTTTGAGCGAGTTGATGAAGCGGTCGCGGCCGAGCGGCGCATCAAGGGCTGGTCGCGCGCCAAGAAGGAAGCGATGATGCGGGGGGATTTCGCGGCTCTGTCGGCTCTGTCCAAGCGGCGTGGCGACGCGCGAACGCCAAAAAGCGACCCCCCGTCCTTCGAGACGCAGGCTGCGCCTGCTCCTCAGGATGAGGGGTCTTGAGCGCGCCGACCAGATCCCAAGCCCGCATTCCCCAAGCCCTCATCCTGAGGAGCGCCCGAAGGGCGCGTCTCGAAGGACGAGGCGTCTTGAGCGCGCCGACCGATCCCAACCCCGCATCCCCCAAGCCCTCATGGTGAGGAGGCCCGCAGGGCCGTCTCGAACCACGAGGGGCGCCGCACTGTTTCACATGAAACCTTTTGGTAAGGTTTTACCCAACTTCCTTACAAACAAAGCCGGATCGCCCTCATGACCAAACATGTCGCCGTGCTAGCAATACGTAACGAACCAAGTGAAGAAGAATT
>CAWESJ010000219.1:0-3381 GCA_963811015.1 uncultured Alphaproteobacteria bacterium
TGCCCCCTGGCAGTCAAGCTTCGCGGGCCTTGAAAGGAACCGTCCTCTTCGAAGGGGACATTGTCTCCCCCTCGAGAACAAGTGGGTAGCGGCTCAGTAATGGGACTCCTGCTCGACACGCACGTTCTGGTGTGGCTGCTCGAAGACTCCGCGCGCATCGCCGATCCGATCCATGCGCAGTTGCAAAGGGGAGCAGATGAAGATCAGTTCTTTGTTTCGGCGATTACTCCCTTGTAGATCGCCATGCTGGTGGCCAAGGGCAGGCTGCGCCTCAGCAGCGATGTCGGCGATTGGCTGGACAGCCGTTTCCTCTCCCCCTTCGCGAGCGTATAAGGATTGATTTCGCTCTTTGGGTGCGAGCCCGCGCTGAAGGCCTTGAACTTGCCGGCCCCGAGCCGGTTTAGGAGAGCTTCGGCCATGATCGATCGGGCCGAATTTCCCGTGCACAGAAAGAGCACGTTGAGCAGTTTTTCCGTCCCCATCTCCGCCTCCAATGCGCTAATAGCCTTCGATATGTCTATATTAATCGACATAACGAAAAATACAAGCGCGGATATTTGGATTTCGGGGGCTAACGCTCAAGGTCTGGATTTGCTCGCACACAGATATGGAACTCAGCCAAGCCGCCGTATGACCGCTTGTTGCGCTCTCCCGCAGCCCGCTGGCGCCGCCGGAACGGTCCGGGGTCGACCCAAGTTCGTCGTTCCAAGACCAGATTCCGATTCTCCGAGGCAGCCGTTCACGAAGTTGGGGGGCGACGGCAGAGCGCCCAAGCACGAACCCGCTTCGCGGGATTGCTAGATTGGGTGCGGTAGCGCGTTTTACCTAGTGTCTTGAGCGAGGCGTGGCGGCGCCTTGAGCATGGAGTTCCCTTCATCATGAAAGGAACTTCCGATGTCTGTTTCATCTGTCGAACGCCCCGTCAGCGCGCTGCGGCAGCGCATGCTCGAAGGTATGGCGATGCGCGGCCTGCGATCGGATAGGCAGCGCGACTATATTCGCTTTGTGCGCAGTTTCGCGGCCTTCGTCGGACAGGCCGCCGGATACCGCGACGGCCGAGGATATTCGCCGGTTTCAGGTTCACCAGCGTGAGAGCGGGGTACAGCCGCCAACCATCAACTGCTCCGTTTCGGCGCTGCGCTTCTTCTTCACCGTGACGCTCGATCGGCCAGATCTGTCGCGGCGTCTGGTCCTGGCGCGCTATCCGCGCAAGTTACCGGCGGTGCTGAGCGTCGAGGAAGTCGGCCAACTACTCGAGTCGGCGCCGAGGCTCTGCTCGCCTATCTCTCGCGCTACACCCACCGGATCGCGATCTCCAATCAACGTGTGATCGCCCACGATGAGAGCAGCGTCACCTTCCGCTACAAGGACTACCGCGGCGATGGTCCGGAGCGGCAGCGCGTGATGACGCTCACGCCGCACGAGTTCATCCGCCGTTTCCTGCTCCATGTCCTGCCACATAGCTTCCACCGCATCCGCCATTACGGCTTGCTCGCCAGCTCCGCACGGAAGGCCAATATAGCGCGCGCCCGCGATCTCCTTGCCGTGGCGCCGGCGGCGCCAGAGCCTGTCGAAGCGCCAGAACCGCTCGATTGGCTCCCACCTTGTCCCTGCTGCGGCGGGCGCATGCGCGTCATCAAGACCTTTGAACGCTGGATGCGGCCGCGCGCGCCGCCCCAGGCTCCCGCAGCAACCGGGACGCCGTCGTGACCCGGCACGGCCTACGCCTACCTCGCGCCGCAACGTCCCTTGTTCCGGCGACTGCCATCTGCACGCTCTTCGCAGACAAAAGACTTGAACCTCGCCGGCCGCCAACTCCCAATCCAGCGACCGCCTGGCGCAAAGTGTCACTCGCCGCGTCCCCGTCGGCGCCACGTCCCGACGCCGCCCCCATTACGCTCGGGCAAAAATCAAAATCCCCACAGATCGCTGTTGCACGCCCGCGGGTTCCTGCTTGGGCGGTTTTCGTAGGCCTCACGGCATCCGAAAACCTTCACCATAGCAGTCGTTGGCGAATAAAACTCAGATTTGCGAAAGCAGACGCTTGGACGGCTGCGCTGACCGCTTGGAGCCGAGGCTGCTCCGATTGCAAGAGAGAGGCGAAGCTGCTTTCAAAGCGTTTGCCAAAGCGCGAGAGAAGGATGCTGCTTACCCAAAGCGAAGGCATGAGCATCTGATTGACCACTCACACTTCACTCATTGCCCACACGAGCTTGGATCATTTGACGGCAAATCGGTCGGACAGGCTTTTGCAGGAACCGCTGAGTTCTGAAGAATGTTCGTGAAGGCAAGCTTCGATAACGCCTTTTCCGGGGACGGTCCCTCCGCATAGCCGATTGATATCTGGACCACAGGCCGATTTAAGCGAGGCCGAAATCGCCGTATGGCAGGACGCGGAAATGTTCTGGTTATTGGCCTGAAGACACCTTGCAATCCGCCCGCCCCCCGGCGCGATGCCGGAGCAGAATGATTTCACGTCGGCGCCACAGGCCTGGATCATGGCTTGCGCGTTCAAAGGCAATGATTGCGCGAGGACGTCTGCGCCGCCCGTCATCGTGGAAAGCAATGCGAACGCGGCAAGGTGAGATTTGACTTTCATCATAGTTGAACTCCTTGAGAATGGTGTGATTGAGGGGAGCCAAGAAACACGCGCAACACAGCACTGGGCGAGTCAGCGCGAAAGACATCCGTGATCATGCGTGTCAATTCGCGGAACTGAATCACAAGCGGATTGACCGAGCGGATTGGATCGACAAGCCCGAACACTATTTTCTCGGACGCCGGCGGCTTTGCGAAAGTACCGAACAAATGATCATAAATGATAAGGACGCCTCCAAAATTCTTATCGAGGCATGATTCATTCGACGCGTGATGGACGAGATGATGCGTCGGTGTGTTCAAAATCGCATCAAGTGGCCCGAAGCTCTGGATGAACTGCGTATGCAGAATGAATTGATAGGTCAGGTTCAGCGTGAAGAAGGCGGCGACAGCCACAGGCGGAAAGCCGAGATAAACGAGAGGCAAAATATTGAGTGCGATCGCATAGATTGAACCCGTCCAAGGTAGCCTTATCGCAGCTGATAGATTGAACGAATTTTGCGAGTGATGAACGCTATGCGCTACCCATAACAGCCGGATCTCATGCGACCAGCGATGGAACCAATAATAGGCGAATTCGCCGATAAAGAAGAGCGCGACATAAGTCCAAATGCTGTTTGACGGCGGCGTAAAGAGCCTTTGTTGCGACACCCAAAGAATGATTGGAATCGTCACAAAACTCATCGCAAAACGCGGGATGGGTTGCATCAGGGCAATGGCGATTGAAGCCAGGGTCTCGCGTCCGCGATAAATATCGCGGTCAGTCAATTTCGCATAAAGATA
>CAWESJ010000220.1:0-4374 GCA_963811015.1 uncultured Alphaproteobacteria bacterium
TGCGATTGCAGACGCGATTTCATGGGTTTCTCCTTAGAGCGCTTCCCGATCGGATAGAATCTATTCGATCGCGGAGGAATTGCTCAAAATCAAAGGATTGGAGCATGTTTTGATCAAGCATGCTCTGGCTGCGCGACGTCCTCAGTTGAGGTCCCCCGAGCTGGCGTTTCAAGTTACGCTTTGGTCATGTTCCGTCGCAAAAAAGTGATGATCCGGCGCGGCGAAAGCGCGCCCGTCATTTAAGCCGGCGCAAAGGGCTCGCTCTCTCGGAATTGGCGTCAAGTCAAACTGGCGCGTTTGATTTAACGCGAGGGCAATCGCCCCAGCCGCATGATCGCGCTCGATGATTTCGAACCGCGCCTCCATGGGGGTGGATTGTCGCCAATGATTCGAACGAAGCGAAGCAAGCAGCCCGATTTCGCCGATATTCTTTCCGCTTTCGGCGACGAGGCCGCCGATCCGCCGTCCAACGCCGCCATTGACGATGCGGATGAGGAACCGACCTCATCCGCGCCGGCGCCGGACGGCGCGCCGCATCCGGCGCATCGGCTGCGCCGGATCCTCGGAAGCGTCGCCTGGCGCTGGCGATTCAGGATCGGCGGAAGCCCTTCCGAGACCGCGGCGGCCTATGCCGCCGAAGCCGAAGAGGCGGAGCCCAAGGACCACGTTTCGGCGCGGCGAGGCGAGCCCCACGACCCCTCGGCCGCGCCGGCCGCGCAAAGCGAAGACGACGCGATCGCCGTGGAGCTTGGCTTGCGCGCCGATCTCGCCGACGCGGATCTGAAGCAGATCCGCCGCGACTTCGCCAAGAAGAACCATCCCGATTGCTTTGGGCCGGCGCAGCGCCTGCGCGCCGCGCGCCGCATGTCGATCGCGAATATGCTGATCGACCAGCATTTGAAGCAGAATGGGCGGGCCCGGTAGCGGCGCGGCGCATTCCGAGCCGCGCTCCCGGCTCAGCTCCAAGGCTTTGATTTTGAGCGGCTCTTTCGCCATCAGACGAGTCCATCTGATCTGGAGGCGTTCTAAAGGCTTGCCGAAGGCGGCGTCCTGCGATGAAATGGGCTAGCGCGCGTTCCGATTGGATGGACTCATCCAATCGATAAGAACTCGCTCTAGATCAATAAGTTGGAGCATGTTCTGATCGAAAAACTCGGTCAAGTTTTTCGGAACATGCTCTAAAGTCGAACGCGCCGGTAAAATCTCCGGCCGCAAATTTTGCACAGGTCACCCCATGACGCATGTCGCGACGCTCGTCTGCGATCCGAGCTTTCCGAGCCTCACCGAGGCCCATGTTCAGCAGGCGCGCGAGGCTCTGCCCAAGCCCGGCGCGCCGCAATGGCTCGATAAGGGCGTGGCCGCCGACATTCCCTTCGAGCCTCAGGAGCCCGCCGACGCGCGGGCCTTGGCCGAGGTCGCGCGCGCGGCGCTCGGCGGGGCGGCGATCGACGTCATCGTCCAGGCGGCCGCGGGACGGCGGAAGAAGCTTTTGCTGGCGGATATGGATTCCACCATGATCGGCCAGGAATGCGTCGACGAGCTCGCCGAGCAGATTGGCAAAAGGGCGGAGGTTTCCGCGATCACGGAGCGCGCCATGCGCGGCGAGATCGCTTTCGAGCCGGCGCTGCGCGAGCGGGTCGCTCTTCTCAAGGGGCTCAACCCGGATGTCGTGGCGCGGGTGATCGCCAAGAAGATCACATTGACGCCCGGCGGACGCACGCTTGTGCAGACCATGCGCGCCCATGGCGCCTACGCCGCGCTGGTCTCGAGCGGCTTCACGGTCTTTACATCCGTCGTCGCGGAGAAGATCGGCTTTGATGAAAGCCGGGCCAATGAGCTTCTTCTGGGCGAGGATGGCAAATTCAGCGGCCTTGTCGCCGAGCCCGTCCTTGGCGAGACGGCGAAGCTCGAGGCTTTGCAAGCCTTGCGCGAAAGCCGCGCCCTCGCGGCCCTGGAGACGCTCGCCGTCGGCGACGGCGCGAATGATATCGCCATGCTTCGCGAGGCGGGGCTCGGCGTCGCCTATCGCGGCAAGCCCGCCGTCGTCGCGGCGGCGCAAGCGCATATCGACCATGCCGATCTCACCGCCTTGCTCTATGCGCAAGGCTATCGGCGCGAGGAGTTCTTCGTCGAGGCGCGGCCGCAACTGAACCCGTCCGACTGGAAACGCAAATATGGCGCGATGGAGAAGGCCCACGAACGCACCCGGCTATGATCGCGCCCGGCGCGGAGGAAAAGCGGCGCCATGCGCAGCGTGGATTTGAATTGCGATTGCGGCGAAGGCTTCGGGCCCTATGCGATGGGCGATGACGCCGCGATGCTCGACATCGTGACCAGCGCCAATGTCGCCTGCGGCTTTCATGGCGGCGATCCGGAGATCATGGCGGCGACCTTCGCGGCCGCCAAGGCCAAGGGCGTGGCGATCGGCGCGCATCCGGGATTTCCCGACCTTTGGGGGTTCGGCCGCCGCAAGCTGCCCTTCACGACGGGCGAGATCGAGCGGCTTGTCGCCTATCAGATCGGCGCGGCGCTCGGGCTCGCCGCCTATGCCGGGCACAGGCTTTCCTATGTCAAGGTTCATGGCGCCTTGAGCAATATCGCGATGGTCGATGAGGCCGTCGCCTGCGCGATCGCTCGCGCGGTGAAAGCCGTTGATGCGCGGCTCGGGTTTCTTGCCGTCGCCGGCACAAAGCTCGAGGCGGCGGGGGAGGCGGAAGGGCTCGCCGTCGCCCGCGAGATCTATGCCGATCGCGCCTATACCGACGCTGGGCTTCTGCTCGATCGGTCCTTGCCGGGCGCCGTGCTGCATGAGCCGGAGCTTGTCGCCGACCGCGTTCTCGCAATGGTCGAGGCTGGCGCGGTCATCGCCGTTTCGGGGAAGCGCGTGGCCGTCGGGATCGACTCCATTTGCGTTCATGGCGACAGCCCCAACGCCGTCGCTATGGCTCGAGCCGTGCGCTTGCGGCTCGAAGCGGCCGGCGTGGCGCTCGCGCCGTTTTTTCGCGCCTGAGCGAGCCCTGCGATGGAGAACGCTTCGCCGCGCTATCTGCCCGCCGGCGAAAGCGCGCTGGTCGTCGAATTCGGGCAGGCCATAGACCAGGCCACCCATGACCGGGTCATGGCGCTCGACGCGGCGCTCGAACAGGCGCAACTCGCCGGGGTGATCGAGACCGTTCCGACCTATCGCTCGCTCATGATCCATTTCGATCCTCATCTGACGACGACGGAAGATTTGACGCGCGCGCTCGACGGTCTTGAAACCGCCGCCGCCGCGCGGAAAAAGCCGACGCGCTGGCGCATTCCCGCCTGCTACGACCCGCCGCATGGGGATGACTTGGCCGAGGTCGCGGCGATCCTCGGCCTGGCGGCGGAGCGCATCATCGAACTGCATCAAGGCGCGCTCTACCGCGTCTATATGTATGGTTTCGCGCCGGGCTATACGTTCCTTGGCGGCCTGCCGGATGAGCTTTCGATCCCGCGCCGCGCGACGCCGCGCGCGCCGGCCCCGCCTGGATCTCTGCTGATCGCCGGCGGACAGGCGCTCATTGCCAGCGTCGCCATGCCGACAGGCTGGTATGAAATCGGGCGAACCCCGGTCAAGGTCTTCGATCCGCGCCGCGCCCGCGTCTTTCTCGCCGATATAGGCGATGAAATCAGCTTCGAGCGTATCGATCCTCCGACATTCGACGCCATGAGCCGCGCCGCCGATGCGGGCGAACTTGTCGCGCGGCCGGACCCGCCGGAGGGGGTTGGCCGAGATGGCTGAGCCGACCGTCGAGGGCGCTGCAACGCCGGCGCGGCTGCGCGTGCTTCGGGCCGGTCCAGGCGTCACGATTCAAGACGGCGGCCGCCATGGCTATTTGCGTTTTGGCGTGACCCCGGCCGGGCCGATGGACTGGACCGCGTTTCGAACCGCCAATCTCGCGCTCGGCAATGACTGCGCGGCCGCAATCGAAATCTCGGTCGGAGGGGTCGAGGTCATATGCGAGGGCGCGGCAATTTGGATCGCCTTTGCGGGCGGCGGCTTCGCCTGGCGGCGGGGCGCTTGGCTGCTTCCATCGGCGGCGCGCATTCATTTGCAGCCGGGCGAGATTCTGTCGGCGCAAGCCGGGACCAGCGGCGCCTGGGCCTATCTCGCGGTTGAAGGCGGCCTCGATACGCCGGTTGAGATGGGCAGCCGTTCGACGCATATGCGCGCAAGGGTCGGAGGGATCGAAGGCCGCATGCTGCGGGCGGGCGATTGTCTGCCCGTCGCCGCGCGGCGCGATCCGGCGCAAGGGCCGGCTCACGAGGCGGCGATCGACGCGCCTTGGCTCGCCAAGGAGACGGCGGTCTTTCGGGTCGTCCTCGGGCCGCAGGACGATTATTTCACGT
>CAWESJ010000221.1:0-3066 GCA_963811015.1 uncultured Alphaproteobacteria bacterium
GATGTATTGCTCGCTCCACCATTGCCGAAGCGACGGGCCGGCGCAGGCGAGCTCCTCGTCGAGGCCGAAGGTGAATCGCCGCCATGGATCGAGATAGCGCGTCGAGACGGCGACGAGCGTCGGAATGCCGGCGGCGGCGGCCTCGCCGATTTCCGTGAAGACGCCTTTGCCTTCGGCTTCGAGCTTGCCAAATCTATTGATGAACAAAAGCTCCGGGTTGCGCGCGATCGCCTGCGAGATCAACTGGCCGACGGCGGCGAGGGCGGCCGGATCGATCCGGCAGGATTGCGAATGCCGGCCGAGATCCTGGAGGATCGAAAGGCGCGCGCCGGTTTCGAGATCGAGCACATGGGCGTCGCGGCATTCGCAGCCTTGCGCGCCGGCGGCGACCTGGACCACGCCGCCGAGCCTATGCCCGCGCCGGGCGAGATCCTCGGCGAATTCGCCAAGGACCCGGTTTGGGTCCTGGCCCTCGCCATAGACCACCGCGGCCAGAGTTCTTCCGGGCGTGGGAACAGGATTGGGTCACGCTGGGCCTCGCCTGATGTGGAATATGTAGAGCCCGTCCTCCGCGTCCTGGCGCTCCAATCTGTCGCCGGTCTGGCGGATCAGATGGGGAATGTCGATGGAGGCCAGCGGATCGGTGCATTCGACGACGAGAAGATCGCCAGCCGTCAGTTTTTTGAGCGCTTTGCGGGTCCGCAGCGCCGGCAAGGGGCAAAGCAAGCCGCGCAGATCGAGCGTGGTGGAAGTCAATTCAGCGGTCATGCCTGCAATGCTATAAGCTTGAATTTCGACAGCCTAGCCCATGCGGGGACCCGTTTCCACAAAATAGCATGGTTCGAAAGGAACACCGCAAGCGTGCGCGACTTTCATGAACCGCCGCTTGGCGAAGCGCCGCGGGGCTTCGACCGGCTGACGCCGCTTCGCGAGGCGCTGGCCGCCCTCGCGCCCTTTTGCCAGGAGGTCGCCCCGGTCGACATTGGCGTCGAGGACGCGCTCGACCGCATCGCCGCCGCGCCGGTTCATGCGCCGGCCGCCCTCCCGGCCCGCGCGATCGCGCTTTGCGACGGCTGGGCGGTCGCGGCGCAGGATACGCTCGGCGCGTCGCCTTATGCGCCGGGTTTCGCCAGCGCGCCGCCGCAGAGGGTCGCTTTTGGCGATCCGGCGCCGGAATTGGCCGACGCTGTGCTGCCCTTGCACAGCGTCGTCGCGGGGGAGGGGCCGGCTCAGATCCTCGGTCCCGCGGCGCCGGGGGAGGGACTGCGCGTCAGGGCGGGCGATTTTGCCGAGGGCGAGGTCATCTTTGCGGCCGGCAAGCAGCTGCGTCCGACCGACCTGGCGCTCTTGCGCCTCGCCGGGATCGCGCGGCTTTCCTTGCGCGTGCCGAGGCTGCGGATCGTGTCGCATGGCGGCGACGGGCGCTGGCTCGCGGCCATGGCGCGGCGCGGCGGGGCGGACTGCTGGATCGAGGGAACGGACATGACGGCGCCCGAGCGTCTGGCGGAGGCCATGGCGAGGCCCAACGCCGATTTGGTTATCGTGATCGGCGCAGGAGGCGGCGGAGCCTCTGTCGCCCGCGCCCTTGCGCGCGCCGGCGTTCTGCTGGTCCAGGGCGTCGCGGTGCGGCCGGGCGAGCCCATGGGCTGCGGCGTCCTCAACCGCAGCGCCGGCCCGAGCGACGCCGAATTCGCCTCCCCGCCGCGCCGCGGGAATGGCGCGCGCGCGGCCTCCGAGCCCGTCGCGCTGCCTGTCATATTCACGCCGGAGCGGATCGAATTCGCGCTTGCGGCTTGGCTTTTGCTTGCGCGGCCCTGCCTGCGGCTTCTCGCTGGAGCGACCGACGCTGAAAAGGGAGAAAGCCTGCCGCTGGCGCGCAAAATCACCTCCAATCCGGGATTGAGCGATCTCGTCCTTTTGCGCCGCGCCAGCGCCGCCGACGGCTCGGGGGTCTGGGAGCCCCTGGCTGGCGGCGATATTCCTTTCGCCGCGCTCGCTCATGCCGACGCATGGATGCTGGTCGAGCCGGAGTCCGAGGGTTATGCTGCCGGGCATGCTGTTTTCGCGCATTATCTTTGAGGGCGATTAGAACCGCCATGAGCATCCCCGCCAGCCGAGCCGGCGCGCCCGCCGCGCAGGAGCAGTTTCTCACCGTGCTCTCGCGCGAAGAGGCGACGCGGCGGTTTCAAAATCATCTTTCCATGGCGCCGGTCGGCGAGGAGACCGTGGCGCTCGCGGCGAGCCTCGGCCGGGTCTTGGCGCAAACGCTGCGCGCGCCGATCGACGTCCCGCCCTTCGACCGTTCGCTGGTCGACGGCTTCGCGGTGAGCGCGGCGGATGTCGCAGCGGCGAGCGAGTCCGCGCCGATCCGCTTGCGTTTGAACGGCGAGACGATCGCTTGCGGGATCGCGCCAAAACTTGAAGTCGCGCGCGGAACGGCGACGCCGATCGCGACCGGCGGGCCTTTGCCGCGCGGCGCGGACGCGGTTTGCATGGTCGAGCATACCGACCCCGACGGGCCGGACCATGTCCTGGTCAGGCGCAGCCTCGCCTCCGGCCAGAACATAGGCTTTGCCGGCGGGGACATCGCGCAGGGGGAAACGCTGCTGCGGCGCGGCGGCCGCATAGGCTCGCGCGAGATCGGCATGCTCGCGGCCTGCGGCCTTGCGCGCATCCCAGTCTATCGCCGCCCGCGCGTGGCGATCCTCTCGACTGGGGACGAGCTGGTTCAGCCGGCGAACCCCTGCGCCCCGCCGCGATCTATTCAATTCAAACGCGCCGATCATCGCCGCGGCGGTCCAGGAAAACGGCGGCGAGCCCGTCCGTCTCGGCGCCCTGGCGTCCGGCGCGACCGCGCAACTGGTTGTCGATGCGCCGCGATTCGTGCCGCTCGGTGCCGAGGATGAACAACCCACCCGCCGCGATCACCGCCTCGTGCTCTGTCTGCGCGGCCGCGGCGTGCACCCCATTGCTCTCCTTCCAGTCCGCGTCGGAGATTTCGAACTCCTGGCCCTGATAGTAGAATCGCTGGAATCCAGCAATACCTGACCGTCGAAGCAGGGACAG
>CAWESJ010000222.1:0-3446 GCA_963811015.1 uncultured Alphaproteobacteria bacterium
GTTCAAGGACTATTATCTCCAAGGGCGCGGCGGCGATCCGCCGGCGAGCTATTCCGGCCGCGTCTTCAAGCTCAGCCAGGACTATCCGAACCAGCTGCCGCCCATGGAAGATTATCCATGGCTCAAAGTCACTTTCGAGAACGGCGGCCCCGTCGATCCCCGCGCCTATCTCCAGGCGCTTCTCGACTATGGCCTTGAAGGCAATGTCGACGTCGATTTCTACGTCGAGGACAACAAGGTTCGGAAATGGTACGGAATGCCATGGATGGACTGGAACACCGAGGTCGCGTCCGACTGGCCCGGAACCGACGGCCGCGAATTCGTCCACGGCTTCACCCACGAATTCGACTCATCCGGCAAAACGCTCAGCACGCTGCAGCATGATTTCGTCGACACCTGGTCCGGCGGCTATTTCAACGATCGCGCCGCGTTTGGCATCGGGCAAGTCTATTGCGATCCCGACGATCCAAAGCCGGGGGCGCTGAACCCCGACCCGACAGGCCTCAACAACTTCCCCAACGGCTCATTCATCATCAAGCTTCTCTTCTCGACCGTGGACGAGACGCAATTGCCGATCGTCAAGAATGCGCTCGAGTGGAAGGCGGATGTCTTTCTCAAGGACGACCCGAGCTGGCGCAACAAAGGCCCGATCTCCCGCTTCGAGCGCGGGGTCGGAACGATTCGCCTCATCCAGATCGACGTTTCGGTTCGCGACGAGCGCAGCCTCACCGGATGGCTGCTCGGCACCTTCGGCTATGATGGAAACGCCGCAGGCGACACCCCCTGGAAGCGCATGGTCCCTCTCGGGCTCCAATGGGGAAACAATCCCAAGGTGACATTCGCCGAAACCTGTTCCGGCCCCAATGGGCCTTGCAGCCAGGACAAGCTCACCGAGCAATGGATCAATGAGCAGGCCGTCAAGGATTTGGCGACCCCACCGCTCAATTTCGACCATCTCGGCTATGGCGGCAGGCTCGCCGGCCCCGTCGACAATGCGAAAGCCTCCTGCATGGGATGCCACCAGACCGCGGGCTTTCCAACCGCGCCCATCCTGCCGGAGTTCTCGGCGAATGGCGCTCTGTTGAAACTCGACGCCGGCCGACAGCCCGAGACCGAGCAAGGCTTTCGGATGATGTATTACGGCAATGTCGCCTCGGGCGCCGTCTTCAGCGACAGCCAGCTCTATTCCTCGGACTATTCGCTTCAGCTCTCGATGAGCTTGCAAAATTTCGCGTCGCTTCGATGCGGCGGCAAAAAGTCGAAAGAGGCGCGCGCCTCCAGGCCAGAGATCTGCGGCCAGCTCGCGCGCTGGGCGAAAGCGCAGACGAAATCAATGGAAAATCTCCTGACCTTCGGCGCGCCGGGGCCGGACGGCGAGCCCATACGGCCGCGGCGAGGCGACTGAGTCGCCGTCAAATTATAAATTCGGGTTCGGCAGGCGGAGAATCATCCCGTCGAATTCAGGCGCGCACGAGAATCATGCAGGTCAGCCGGCTATTGTCCTGTTTCGTCATCGCCAGACTGTCGATCATCATTTGCTCCAGCTCATGCGGCGGCTTCAGCCGCGAGATCCAGGCCTCGTCGACATAGACATGGCATGAGCCGCAGCTGCAGGTGCCGCCGCATTCCCCGCGTATGGTGGGGATCTCGAATTGCTGCCCCACCCGCATGAGAATCGCGCCATTTTCAGCCTCGACCGGATGCGGCGTGCCGTCGAATTCGATAAACGTGATCTTGGTCATTTCGGCTCTGCCCTTTGATTCGAACGCGGATCGGGTTTCCCAAGGCGAACGAGACGCGCGTCAAGAGCAGCAAGGAGCGCGCCAAGAGCGAGCCTAGCGCCCCATGGTCCGCTCTCTTGCGCGGCGAGACGTCGCCGCTATAGTCGCGCGGCTTCAGCACCCTTCCCGCCAAATCCCGCCAAGAGCCCGAAAAAATGCCGCAGCCGAAATCAGACGTGAAAAAGGTCGTTCTCGCCTATTCGGGGGGGCTCGACACGTCGATCATCCTCAAATGGCTGCAAACGACCTATGGCTGCGAGGTGGTGACTTTCACCGCCGATCTCGGCCAGGGCGAGGAGCTTGGGCCGGCGCGCGACAAGGCGCTTCTCCTCGGCATCAAGCCCGAGCATATTTTCATCGAGGACCTGCGCGAGGAATTCGTCCGCGACTATGTCTTCCCGATGTTCCGCGCCAATGCGCAATATGAGGGGCTCTATCTGCTCGGAACCTCGATCGCCCGCCCCTTGATCGCCAAGAAGCAGATCGAGATCGCCCGCAAGCTCGGCGCGGACGCCGTGGCCCATGGCGCGACCGGCAAGGGCAATGATCAAGTGCGCTTCGAGCTCTCCTATTATGCGCTCGAGCCCGACATAAAAGTGATCGCGCCCTGGCGGGAATGGGATCTGACCTCCCGCACGGCGCTCATCGCCTTCGCCGAGCAAAATCAAATCCCGATCGCCAAGGACAAGCGCGGCGAGGCGCCCTTCTCCGTCGACGCCAATCTGCTGCACGCCTCCTCGGAAGGCAAGGTGCTCGAAGATCCGGCGATCGAGGTCCCGGACTATGTCTATTCGCGCACGGTCAATCCGGAGGACGCGAGCAATACGACGGTTCCAAGCAGACCTGCAGGAACATGGCACGTATTGCTCGGACACGCTCGCCGACGTCGTCGCGCACCGCCTCGAACAGGGGGTGGCCGGGCGTCACCCACTCCAGCGTCGGGTCGGTCGGTAGAAGCGCCTTGTCGAAGACGACCTTCTGGTACTCGCGTCCGAGTCGGCCGAAGCGCGGCTCGAGGCGCTCACCAATGGCCTGAAGCGTGCGCGGCACCTTCCCGACGCGATAGACGTGCCCATCCTTCTGGACCGGCTTCGGGTGAACGCCGGCGATGGGGCCGGCCGCGACAAAGAAGTCCTCGATCACCTCGGGGATCAGGCGTCGCTCGCGCGCCTCGGCCGACTTCCCGAGGAGCGCACCGAGATTCAGCTCGCGTTTCGCCAGGCCCTCCAGCGTCGACGATGTGATCTTGCGGAAGCGCTCGGGGTCGACGTCGCGCACGATCCGCGCCTCGATGTTGCTGAGGTCCATCCGGCGCAGGTACATCTCGCGGAAGAGCTTTTCCAGGAGGTTCGCGGGGAGGACCTCGCCGACGACGTCGAAGACCTGGTCGGTGCCCAGCTCGCTTCGGATTTCGAGGAGCCGTTCGAGGAGCTTCGCCAGCACGCGGCCCTCGCGCGTGTTCACCGCGACGAAGTTGAAGATGAGGCAGTCGTGCTCCTGGCCGTAGCGGTGGATGCGGCCCATGCGCTGCTCGAGGCGCACCGGGTTCCAGGGGATGTCGTAGTTGACCATGAACCAGCAGAACTGAAGGTTGATCCCCTCGCCGGCGGCCTCGGTGGCGACGAGAACCTGGGCATCGTCACGGAACTCGCGTTCGGCGTAGAT
>CAWESJ010000223.1:0-6517 GCA_963811015.1 uncultured Alphaproteobacteria bacterium
CGTCATGGGTCGGGCCTATCCCGCCGGTCGTGAACAGGTAATCATAGCGCGTCCGCAGCGCGTTGACGGCGGCGACAATGTCGGCCTTCACGTCCGCGACCACGCGCGCCTCGCGAAGATCGATTCCGATCTTGGCGAGATATTCGGCGATATAGCCGATATTCTTGTCCTTCGTGCGCCCCGACAGGATCTCGTCGCCGATGACGAGGATCGCCGCCGTGACGGAGCCCGCTTTCGTCATGGCTGTGCTCCCCGCTGCTTGCTACCATGAAAGCCAGTAAAATTCGACTTTTTCACGCTCCCGGGCTGGCGCTAATCGGATGCGCGCTTCGCCTTGGCTTAGTCCAGGGAGCAAATCCTGTGGCCCTGCTCAGGCTTTTTCCGCGCCGCAAAACTATTTTGACGCGCAACCCCGCTCGCCGCATAATGGCGTTCCGCGCGGCCTTCGCCGCGCCGCCAATCCAGTCGAGGAGATTGCGCCGGGCCAGACCTTGCGCCCGCGCCTCGACGAGAGTTCGACATGCCGCCTGAAACAACCGCTGAGCAAGCCGCCCGCGAGGCTCTTGCGCTGCGTCCTTTTCCGCAAACGCCCTGGGTCACGGTCGCCGATGAGGGAATCATCATCGCCGCCGGCTATAGCGAGGCGCTGAACCGCCTCCTGCGCTGGATGCCGAAAGCCAAATGGCGCCCCGACAAACGGGCCTGGCTGGTTCCTTTTTCGAGCGCCGAGGCGGTCCGCGCCGTGCTTCCGGAAATTACCCGGCTCGCCGACGCGGCGCAGGAATTGGACGAGCCAGAAACCGAGCCGCGCAAGGCCGAAGCCGAGGCGACGCCGCCGTGGCGGAGCCTCTGCAAGCGCGCCTCATCGAGGCCGCGGAGCTGCTTCACGGCGCGGACTGGCGCGCCGCTTTGGCCAGCGCGCCGGGCGATGCGTCTGTCGCGCAATGGGCCGCGCAAGGGTCCGCGCCGGCGCGCCCGCCAGCCTCCGGCGACGCCAGCGTCGCGGCCGAAATGGCCGCCCGGCTTCGGCGCAAGGCCGAAGCCCTCATTCGCGCGGCCGACCGGCTCGACCAAACCGCCCGCGCGGGGCGAGACGGCGTTTGACCGGCGAGAGCGCGAAGGCGATGAAGGCCTATATTCCCGAGCTCAGCGAATTGCGGATGGTGAGGCGCGCGCCCGACGGCCCGCTGCCGTTCAGCGCGGAGGACAAAGCCTATATCCTGTCCTGCCTGCGGGACGTCGAGAGCAGTTTCGGCGTCGCCGGCGATGCGGCCAACCCGCAGGGAGAATTATCGGCCCGCGTGCTCGTCAAGCAATTGATCGAATGGTGGCGCACGCTTGAGCCCGCGACGGACGCCCAGCGCGACGCCTATGGCCGCATGCCGGGCGCGATCCGGCTCATCGACACCGTCTCGACATGGGTCGAGGAGCAGCAAGCGCGCAAACGCGCCAAACTGGACGAGAAATAGACGCGGTTGCGCTTAATGCTTGGCCTTGTCGCGCGTCGTCGCTTGGATCATAGTCGCGCCGGCTTTTTCTGATCGGCGATTTTCTAATTGGCGATGGCGTTGGACCAAAATTCATGAGCGAGAGCTCGGTTTGCCGCGTGACGCATCGGGGCCTCGGCGCAATGCTGCGCCTTACGGTCGCCGATGCGCGCTCGTTCGATCTGACGCACGAAGAAGCGCGAACGGTCGCCCGCGCCCTCGCCGCCGTCCGCGACGGCAAAAGCAAGGTCGATGAAATCTACATGAGCCCGATCGCGAGCGATCGGGATTTTTCGGCCAAGGTCACGCCGGACGGCTTGCTGCTCGAAGGCGCAGAGCCGGCGCTGCGGCTCGGATGGACCGAGGTCGGCGCGATCGCCGCCTCGCTTGCCGAACTCGCCGGTCCCGGCTGAGCCTGAACCGCTATTCCCCCAAAAGATGCAGCACGATCTCGCGGCGATGCGGCGCGCGCCTGTGCTCGAACACATAAACGCCCTGCCAGGTCCCCAGAACCATCCGGCCCAATTCGATCGGGATCGTGAGCTGAACCTGCGTCAGCGCCGCGCGAATATGCGCCGGCATGTCATCCGCCCCCTCCGTCGCATGGACATAGCGGGCGCGTCCTCGGGCGCGATCGCCTCGAAAAAGGTTTCGAGATCGGCGCGGACGTCGGGATCTACGTTTTCCTGAATGAGGAGCGAGGCGGAGGTGTGCCGGCAAAAGAGGGTCAGAAGTCCGGTCGAGATATTTTGCTCGCGAAGCCAGCCGGACACCTCTTTCGTGATCTCGACAAGGCCCTTGCCGCGCGTTGGAACATCGAGACGATGGAGCGTTTGCCGCATCAGAGCATGACGCCGAAAAGCGGAACCCGGTTTTCGGGCGATTTCATGCTCTGATCCTTTGATGAGAGCCAAACTTGTTCAAGATTGTCTATCTCACCTCAAAATCCCGCGGCGGCGCGTCCGTCACGCCTTCAAGCGCGAAATGCCACCATTCCTGCGGCAGGTTGGAAAAACCATGCCGCCGCATCAGGGCGAAAAGCTTGGCCCGATTCGCCTTGGCAAGCGCTCCCACATTCGGATTGTGAGTCGCCGAGGCCGCATCGAAAAGGTCGAAGGGCGTGCCGAAATCAAGCCCCTCAATGCCGATGTCCACGGCCAGGCCGGTCGAATGGGCGGAGGCTTTCGCGATATAGCCGAGATCGAAGAGCGCTTCCTTGTCGACATTCGGGTAATACATCGGCTTCATCGCCTGATCGGCGGCGTCCTTGGCCCAGGCGATAAAGGCTTTCGTCGCCCGCTGGGGGCGGTAGCAGTCATAAACGACGAGGCGAAGCCCCTCGCTTTCGGCCTCTTTTTGCGCCGCGGCCAGCGCTTCGGCGACCTCGCGGCGCAGCCAGCAGGCAGGCGCGCCATAGCCCGGAACCGGACGGCCGGTGAAATTATTGGCGCCGGCGTAGCGCATGTCCTGCTTGACGCCCGGCGCAATATCGGCGAGCCGGACAAAATCATCCGGCGGTCCCTCCGCGGCCGCGGCGCCGGCGCATATCCCGCACAGCGTCAGCAGCGTGAGCGCTGCGAAATGAGCTTCAGCCATGCTCTAAACCCTCGAGGCGCTCCCGCAACCGCCGCGTCGGTCGGAGCCCACATGCAATGACCTGCGCCACGATCTTGGCGATATTCGGCGCGCGGCAAGAGCATGTTTTGAAAAAGTTGATCGACTTTTTCGACATTAAGACATCGGATATATCCGATGTCTCATGAGAACATGCTCCAACTTTTTGATCTTGAGCGAGTTCTTATCGATTGGATGAGTCCATCCAATCGGAACGCGCTCTAGCTTTTCGCCCGACGCGATGATTCGCGCAAATCCATCCATGGCCCGCGCCGCCGCGATCCTGCTCCCCGGCGAGGGCTGCGTCATCATCGTGATTGGCTTGACCTTCGAGAAATGAGAACCGCCGGGACTTGAGGCCCCGCCTTTGCGGCTTGCGCGGCAGCCTCGCTGCGACCACATTTGGATCGGCCAAACGCGGCCGAGGGGGCATAGAGCGGACAGATGAGCGACCAAAGCAGTTTCGACAGACGGACGGCGCCGGCGATTTTCATGCCGGCCTATCTCCCGCCCGAGGCGCTCTCCGGGGTGCGGACGCGGCGCATATTCGCCCTTATCCTCGACCTCGTCCTCGTCAGCGTTCTGTCCTTCGCGCTTTGGCTCGCGCTCGCCGTCGCCACCTTCGGGCTCACGCTCCTGCTCCTGCCGCCGCTGTTTCCGCTGGTGGCGTTTTTCTACAATGGCCTGACCGTCTCGAGCTGGCGGATGGCGACCCCCGGCATGCGCGCGATGGATCTCGAAATGCGCCTCGCCGACGGGCAAAGGACGCCTTTTCTCAACGCGGCGGCGCATGCGGTGCTGTTTTACGTCAGCACCATGTTCCCGCCGATATTTCTTGTTTCCCTCTTCGCCGAGGGAAAAAGATGCCTGCACGATATTCTCGCAGGCGTGATCGTCACGCGGCGTCCATTTTAGCGATGAGGCCTTCATCAGGCTTTGCAGCGGGCGTGGAAAGGGCTAGCTTGAACCTCATGCAGCCGAAGTTTCGACAGCGAGTACCAGCTTGACGCGAGAGCCGCGCGACGCGCCGCAGTTCTATCTGACGGCGCCTTCCGTCTGCCCCTATCTCCCGGATCGGCAGGAGCGCAAGGTCTTCACCCATTTGATCGGCGGCCGCGCGGTGGCGCTGAATGACCAGCTCACGCTCTCCGGCTTCCGGCGATCGCAGACGATCGCCTATCGCCCCGCCTGCGAGAATTGCCGCGCCTGCGTCTCGGTGAGGGTGAAGGTCGATGAGTTTCGCCCCTCGCGCAATTTCCGCCGCGTGCTCGATCAGAACCGCGACCTCTCCGGCGCGGTCGGGCGCGCCGAGCCGACGTCCGAGCAATATTCCCTCTTCCGCCGCTACCTCGACGCGCGACATGGCGAAGGCGGCATGGCCGACATGACGGTTCTCGACTATTCAATGATGATCGAAGACAGCCATGTCGAAACCCGCCTCGTCGAATATCGCGCCCTCGCCCGCGAACCGCAAAGCCGCTCCGGCGGACCGCCGCTCGTCGCCGCCTGCCTGACCGATCTCCTCGCCGACGGCCTCTCCATGGTCTATTCGTTCTACGCGCCGGACCTGCCGCAGCGCTCGCTCGGCACTTACATGATCCTCGATCATATCGAGCGCGCCCGCCGTCTCGGCCTGCCGCATGTCTATCTCGGCTATTGGGTCGAGGGGTCGCCGAAAATGTCCTACAAGTCGCGCTTCCTGCCGCAGGAGCGGCTCGGCATGAACGGCTGGGAGCGGGCGGAATAGGGGCTGGGCGCCCCTTCCGCCAGTGCGCGGATGACGCGGCCGCACGCTACCCAAACCTGTTCGTCTTCGGAAAGCCGCGCGGCGGCAGGCGCCCGGCTTCGGCGCGATTGCCGATCCAGTCCGTCAGCTCTTTTGGACCAACCGTGAAGGTCCGCCCGGCCGGGTCCTTCCAGCTCAGACCCTCGGCGAGCGCGAATATTTTGGCGTCGGCGATGCCGCCATCCTTGTATTTTTGCAGCCGGACGCCTTTGCCCCGCGCCATTTCCGGAACCTGATCGAGCGGAAAGACGAGCAGCTTGCGATTCTCCCCGACCACGGCGACATGATCGCCTTCGGCCGCGACAATGACGGCCGCCTTGGCCGGGGGATCGATATTGAGGAGCAGCTTGCCCTTGCGCGTGCCGCCGATCATCTCATCCTGCGCAGCGACAAAGCCGCGCCCGTCGCTCGCCGCAACGAGCATTTTGGCGCCGGCCGCATAGGGAAAGACGGCGGCTATGGCCTCCCCCTCGCCAATATCGGCGAGGAGCCGGATCGGCTCGCCCTGGCTGCGGCCGCCCGGCAGTTTGCCGGCGTCGAGGGTGAAGATCTTGCCGTCGCTGGCGAGCACGAGAATCCTGGACGTGGTCTCGGCGAAAAACGACACGTAAAGCTGATCGTCGCCTTTGAACTGAAGGTTCGAGAGATCCGCGACCTGGCCTTTCAGCGCGCGGATCCAGCCCTTTTCCGAGACGACCACAGTCACCGGCTCGCGCTCGACCATGGCTTCGGCGAAATCCGCCGAGGCAATGTCGGGCGCCTCGGCGAAGCTCGTGCGGCGGCGCCCGATCTTGGTCTCCGGTCCGTATTTCTTCTTCAGCTCGCGAATTTGCCCGGCGATCGTCTTCCATTGCCTGGCTTCGTCGCCGAGCAATCGCTCGATCTCGCTCTTTTCCTTGACGAGATCGTCATGCTCGCGGCGAAGCTGCATTTCCTCGAGCCGGCGCAAGCTGCGCAGGCGGGTGTCGAGAATATAATTGGCCTGGAGATCGGAGAGTTCGAAAACGCTTTTCAGCGCGTCCTTCGGCTCCTCCTCCTCGCGGATGATGCGAATCACCTCGTCGAGATTGAGGAAAATGATGAGCATGCCGGCGACGACTTCGAGCCGGCGCTCGATTTCCGCCCGCCGGTGCCGCGAGCGGCGCAGAAGGACGTCGCGGCGATGGTCGAGCCATTGCCGCAAGGCCTCCTTGAACGACACGACGCGCGGCACGACCCCATCGACGAGCACGTTCATGTTCATCGGAAAGCGGGTCTCGAGTTCGGTCAGCTTGAAGAGCTGCTCCATCAGGAGCGCAGGATCGATCCCGCGCGCGCGGGGCTCGATGACGACGCGCACATCCTCGGCGGATTCATCGCGAATGTCGGCGACGAGCGGCAGCTTCTTGTCGTTCAAAAGCTCGGCGATCTTCTCGATCAGCCGCGACTTCTGCACCATATAGGGGATCTCTGTGACCACCACGACCCATTGGCCGCGCGCGCCCTCCTCTTTCGACCAGCGCGCCCGCAGCCGGAACGAGCCGCGCCCGCTGCGGTAGGTCTCCGCGATCGACTTCTTCGGCTCGACGATTACGCCGCCGGTCGGGAAATCCGGCCCCGGCGCGAAATTCAGCAAGTGATCCGTCGTGGC
>CAWESJ010000224.1:0-3698 GCA_963811015.1 uncultured Alphaproteobacteria bacterium
ATCAGATGATCGGGGCCAAGCCGCTCGCCCCAGGCGGGAAAGGCGCGCGCCACCGCGTCGCGAATCGCTGGCCGTTGATCGAGCTCGATCCGGTGCCTTTGATTATAATCGAAACCGACCGTCTCGACATGCGCGTAGCGCTCCAGGGCGAAGGCGAGGCATGTGGTCGAATCCTGGCCGCCGGAAAAAAGCACAAGGGCGCTGCTGCTCATGCTAAGCCCTCCGCCGCGCCCGCCTCGTCGGCGACCCAGGCGGCGATCAGGAGATTGGCGATGGCGAGCTTGGGCGGGCATGAGAGACCCGCGGGATGGGCGTCGCTCAACATGAGGGCGGCCTCTTGCCGGCTGAACCAGCGCGCGTCTTCGAGTTCCTTCGGGTCGATCGCAATGTCCCGGCCGGCTGCGAGGGCGATGCAGCCGATCATCAGAGAGGCCGGAAACGGCCAGGGCTGCGACGCCAAATAGCCGACCTTGCCGACGCTGATCCCCGTCTCCTCGAAAACTTCGCGGCGGACGGCGTCCTCGAAAGTCTCTCCGGATTCGACGAAGCCCGCGAGGCAGGTATAGACAGCGCCCGCATAGCCCGCCCGGACAGAGGCGACGTGGCGCGCGAGCAGGCAGTCGCCGTCATTGACGACAAGCATGATGACGACCGGATCGGTGCGCGGAAAATGCTGCGTCCCGCAGGCGTCGCAGGCGCGCCGCCAGCCGGCGGCGGCGACCCGGCTCGGCGCGCCGCAATTCGCGCAAAAGCGGTGCCTTGCGTGCCAGTGCATGAGGCTTTTCGCCTGGGCGAGCGCGCCCAGGATCTCGACAGGCAAAAGGTCCTGCGCGGCGATCGAGCGGAGGTCGATCGCCGCGATGTCGCTGCGCCCCTGCGCGGTTTCCGGCGCCTCGGCGTCGATCAGGGCGGCGAAAAGGGCCTGTTCGCCATCGACTCCAAGGAAGGCGATCTCGCGCGTCGCGCCGAGCGCCGCAGCTTCCTCCAGCGTGAAAAGCGCGTCATAGCCGCCGTCGGCCTGTTTCAGGACCGGAATATCGCCCGAAAGGACCAGGCTTCGCGTCGCGGCGGCCGTTTTCAAGGCGTCAATGAAGGCTTTGTCGTCGCGCCGTTCCGACAGGCGATTGAGCCGGTTTCCCGAAAACCCCGCGCGCGCCGACGCCTCCTCCCGGGAGCGCCGATGGAATGAGCGATCCTGCATTGACAGTTCCTATCAAGTAACGCTTCAGCTTGCGCGGCGAATCTAGCGGCGATGCAGTTTGCCGCCAAATCGCGCGCCGCGAAATCGCGCGGGTTGTGAAATCGAACGGGTTGCGAAAATTGCGCCGACGGTCCAAATAGGGGGCGGGAGGTTGGCGGTGGACGCACCACTCGCCAACCGGGTCAGGTCCGGAAGGAAGCAGCCCTAACGGGACCGGGCGGGTCTCTGTCCAGCCTCCCACCTCAACGCCTTCGCCGCGATGGCCCGGCCCGTTTGTCCTCGGCGCGGCTCTCATCGCCGGATTAGAGCATGACGCCGAAAACCGGTTGCCGCTTTTCGGCGTCATGCTCTAGGCGCGAGGCCAGCGATCTTTCCTTTCAGAACCGGCGGCGCGATGCAAGAGGATCGCAACCAAGACAGCTCGGGCGACGCGAGCCTGCCGCTGGGCGTCGCGCCGGCGTCCGCCGCCGGCAAGGCCGCCTATCGCGTGCTCGCCCGCAAATATCGGCCGGCGAGCTTCGAGGATTTGATCGGCCAGGCGGCCATGGTCAAGACCCTGTCGAACGCTTTCGAGCTCGATCGCATCCATCAAGCCTATATCCTGACCGGCGTGCGCGGCGTTGGCAAGACGACGACCGCCCGCATTCTCGCCCGCGCCTTCAATTATGAATTGCCGGCGCGGGGCGACCGGCCCGCCGTGACGCGCCCGACGATCCATATGCCGGAGCTCGGGCTGCATTGCCAGGCGATCATCGAGTTGCGCCATGTCGACGTCATCGAGATGGACGCGGCCTCGCATACCGGGATCGACGACATTCGCGAGATCATCGAAAGCGCGCGATATCGCCCGGCGATGGCGAGAACCAAGGTCTATATCATCGACGAAGTGCATATGCTCTCCAAACAGGCGTTCAACGGCCTTTTGAAGACTTTGGAGGAGCCGCCCGACCATGTCCGGTTTTTGTTCGCGACCACCGAGATCGACAAGGTTCCGGTCACCGTGCGCTCGCGCTGCCAGAGGTTTGATCTGCGCCGCATCGACGCCGATGTGCTGATCGAATATCTCGCCTCCATTTGCGCCAAGGAGGCCGTCGCCATAGAGGCCGACGCCTTGGCTCTCATCGCCCGTGCGGCGGAAGGCTCGGCCCGCGACGCGCTGTCGCTTCTCGACCAGGCGATCGCGCATGGCGCCGGCGCAGGCGAGAAAAATATTTCCGCGGAAGGCCTGCGCCTGATGCTGGGCCTCGCCGATCGCGGCCGGATCATCGACCTGTTCGAAGCCGTCATGCAGGGAAAAATCGCTGCGGCGCTCGACGGGCTGAAAGAGCTCTACGACCGCGGCGCCGACCCGGCCGAGGTCTTGGTCGAGCTCGCCGATTTCGTTCATCTCGTCACGCGCCTGAAGCTCGCGCCCTCGGCGCAGCAGGATCCGGCGCTCACGCCCGAAGAGCGCTCCCGCGGCCTCGATTTCGCGCGCGCGCTGAGCGTGCCCGTCCTGACCCGCGCCTGGCAAGTGCTGGCGAAAGGCCAGGCGGAGGCGAAGGATTCGCCGCGGCCTCTCGCCGCAGCCGACATGGTGCTGGCGCGCCTGGCCTATGCCGCCGATTTGCCGACGCCCGATGAAGCCTTGCGCCGGTTCGCCGCCGCGCAGGGCTCTGATCGCGACGCGGCGCCGGCGCCAAAAGCCGGCCGGGAAAAAAGCGATCCGATCGGGGGATCGGGCGGCTCCGCGCGCGCGTCGCGCGCATCGGCCGCCCCGCAGCCGCGCGACGCCGAAGCCTCGCCCATAATCAGGCTTGCGCGGTTCGAGGACGTCGTGGCGCTCGCCGGGCGCAATCGCGACATACAATTGAAGCTGGCGCTTGAACGCGATGTGCGTCTCGTTCGTTTCGAGGATGGCGCAATCGAGTTTTCGCCGGCGCCCAACGCGTCGCCGCAGCTCGCGCAGATTCTTATGCGCCGCTTGCAGGAATGGACCGGGCAGCGCTGGCTTGTGGCGATTTCGCGCGATGCGGGCGCGCCGAGCCTGAAGGAGCGGGAGGAGGCCAAGGCCCGCGAAGCCATGACGGGGGTCTCAGCCGACCCTCTGGTGCGAAGCGTGCTTAGCTATTTTCCCGGCGCGGAGATCGTCTCCGTACGCTCCGCCGAGCAAATGGCCGCCGCGCTTCCGCCGGAGGCGCCAGGCGGCGGCGATGACGACATTGGCTTTGTCGATGAAATTTATACCGATTCCGACCTTTGAGCGATCAAAAGTCCGCGGGTTCGGCGCCCGAGCAAACTGGAACGCAGGAAAGGGCAAGATCGATGCGCGACATGGTGGGCCTGATGAAACAAGCGCAGGCCATGCAGGAAAAAATGGTGGAGATACAGAGTGAAATGGAGCGGCTCGAGGTCGAAGGGCAATCGGGCGGCGGCATGGTCCAGGTCACGCTGAACGCGAAAGGCCAGCTCAAAAGCGTAAGAATTGACGATCAACTTCTCAAACCCGGCGAGAAGG
>CAWESJ010000225.1:0-12456 GCA_963811015.1 uncultured Alphaproteobacteria bacterium
AGCACTAGCCTAAATGTCGAGCGCATCGACGTTCCGCTCGCGGAATTCCTAGCCGAATTCGTCCCTCAGAAAGAAACCGCTCTCGTTTGAGCGGTCGAGCTCCAGAGGTTCCGGTCCGAAAGCATCGGAACCTCCGGCGGGAATGTGACCCGAAGCCGTGACCTCCTCTCCGGATGCCCCCACGCCATTCGCCAGAATAGGCGGCCAGCCTGCGATCAACTCGCTCGTCGACGCCTTTTACCGCCGCATGGACACATTGCCGGAAGCCAAAACGATCCGGGAGATGCACGCCAAGGATCTGAGCCTTCGGCAAGGTGCTGAAGCGCTATCTCGGCGAATGGCTTGGCGGACCGAAGCTCTATTCGCAGGAGCGCGGCCATCCCCGCCTGCGGCAGCGGCATATGCAGTTTAGGATCGGCCAGGCCGAGCGCGACGCCTGGATGCTCTGCATGCAGGGCGCCTCGACGAAGTCGTCGTCGGATGCGAGCCCTGCGCGCGCATCTTTCACAATCCTTTTTCAAGTTGGCGGACTGGGTCCGCAACGACAGTGGGAATCCACATGACAGCAACAATCGAGAACACAGTCTTCGCACAACTTGATAAAGAAGGCCGGTTGACGCACGGCATTCTGAAAGAGGAAGTCTCGCCGGGGCGCTTTGCCTTCCGCGGCGAGCTCGCTTTGAAATTCGAGCCGAGCATGGGCGACGAAAAGAAGCCGCCGTCGCTGTCGGCTTGGCAGGTCATGGCCACCGCACGTGAAGGCGAACCCCATTTCGAATTCTTCATCTGCTATTTGCTGTCCCACGAATATCTCGAGCCGCTGATGGAAGTGATCGGTCCGCTTCTGAAGCCGGGCGGCAAATATTTCGCCTACATCAACAATCAATATCTGTTGGCGAAATATCGGATTCCGATGGGCGACATCACCTGGTACTGCTTCGGGATCGACGAGTCGACCGCCTATAATGAGCTGCTGGAGCTGCTCTATATTGATAAGAACGATATCAAGAAGCTCAACACCGGCGGTAAGCAGGATTACATAATTAAAAAGGCGCTCGAATTCGATGAGGATTAGGAGGTCATCAGCTATGAAGAAGGCCTGAAGCGCATGGGTCCGGTGCGCAATCCGAACGAAAACCGGCCGGTATAGTTTTCCTCGGTCCAACTCTAGAGCATGTTCCGAAAAAGTTGATCGACTTTTTCGATCAGAACATGCTCCAACTTATTGATCTTGAGCGGGTTCTTATCGATTGAATGAGTCCATCCAATCGGAACGCGCTCGAGAGGCGACTAGACGGCCGCGGCCTATCGGCAATGGGTCGCCCCCGCCATGAGCAAAATAGGCGGAAACATCTCGATTGCGGCGCCAGGATCGCTGCACCAGCGCCGGGGCAGGCTCTGGTCGGTTTTCGCGTCATAGTCGTAAATCGCGCAATTCAAATTCGCATCGCCGGTGGCGATGCGAAAATGATCGCCCCCGGGATCGAACAGGCCGCCGTCCCATAGGGCGACATAGTTTTCCTCCCCGCAACTCACGCGAAACATATAAGTTGCCGCAGATGCGGAGGGCGGGGCCGAAATCGCGGCGGCGGCGGAAATGACAAGACCTTTCCAAAGACCGGGCATGGCGAACTCCAGCATAATCAAGGCCGCGACAATTCTAGAGCATGACGCCGAAAAGCAGCAATCGGTTTTCGGCTGAAGTCATCCGGCTCGAGAGCGCGTTCCGACCGAATGAACTCATTCGAATCGATAAGAAATCGCTCAAATTCAAAGAACTGGAGCATGTTCTTACGAGCCATCGGCTATATACGATGTCTTAATGTCGAAAAACTCAGTCAGCTTTTTCGGAACATGCTCTAAGCCCTTTGCGGACGGATTATCCTTATCGGATCGAAATGCGATAGCGCAAATTGAACCATCGTCTTGCCCGAGGTCCAACATGTCCGCGGCCCGACTATCAAAACGGCCTGCGCCTTCTTGCAAGGGCGATACTGGAACAATTCTAAATTATCCGATCTTTATTGCAAGACGGCACGGAAATTGATTTACTCTCCAGCAGCGCGCGCGTGAAGGCGGGGATGTCATGTTCAAGTTCAGGGAAGAATGCCAATCCGAGGCGCTGAAAGCGGCGGGCCAACCGAGCCGGTCGCTTTTGGAAAAATACGGCCTCCGCGCGACCCGCCAACGTCTCGGCCTCGCGAGGCTCCTCTTCAGCAAGGGAGACCGGCATTTGACGGCGGACGCGCTCGCGGTCGAAGCCCACGCCGCCCGCATCCCGGCGTCGCTGGCGACTATCTATAATGTGCTCAATCTTTTCGCCCAGGTCGGCCTCGTCCGGAGTCTCCCAATCGAGGGCGCCAAGACGGTTTTTGATACGAACACGACCGACCATAGCCATTTTTTCTTCGAGGACACCGGCGACGTCTGCGACATCTCGGCGCATAAGGTCGAGTTGGCCGGCGATATCACGCCGCCCGAGGGCTATGAGATCGTCAGGGTTGACGTTGTCGTCCGCTTGCGGCCCAAGGCCAATCCTCCGCCCGCCAGCCTGAAGGCCTGGAAAGCCTGATCTGGTCCGCGGCCCGCATCGGCCCCTGCGCGCTTTCGCGAGTTCTCCTCCGCTCATCAAAATGATTGCGGCCTCATGCTCTAATGCAGCAGGCGCGCCGAGGCCTCATGCGGCCCGTCCGCGCGCCGGATCGGCGACAGAACAAATCTTCTGACCTTCAGGGCTTGGGCGAGCGATCGGCTCGCCATGAGCAGCGCGTGAACCTGATCTGTTCCAAGCAGTTCGGAGGCGGCTGAAAATTCGCTCGCGACATCGCCGCACTGAGACGCCGCGACCAGGCGAAGCGCGAGATATTCGTCGCGGCAAAGGCAGCGGCAGACGTCCGGCCGCCACTCGATTGCTCTGCCCGGGCGAGCGTTCAGCGTCCGCGCAAACAAATGAAACTCGCTATAGAGCGCCTTGGCGGACTCCTCGCAGACGAAGCGCCGCAAGGCGTCCCAGGCGAAATCCCAGGCGAAAATATCGCGCGAGCAATAGCCGGCCATCCAGGCGCGAAATTGCGCGAAGAACAGGTTTTCCGCGGGCGCGTCCACGTGAATGGCGGCGATGCGCGCGCTCGGCGGTTTATGCGAAGCCATGGGTCCCTCGATTGGCGGAGGATTGAACAAAAGCGGCGAGAAAGGTCACGCGACGGAGCCAGGATGCGCCGGCGTTTCGCCGTCGCCGCGCCTTGCGAGGCGCCGGGCGACGAATTCGCGCGCGGCGGCTTCGAGGCATTCGTCGAGACAGGCCCCATGATAGGCGTCCTGCAAAGCCGCGAAGCATAGTTGCGTCAATTCATCCTGGCTCATCCGGCCGCTCGTGGCATTGGCGTTGATAGCGGCACCCAATATTTTATCTATTCTAATTCTTTCCTTCGCAGGATTGCACATTATTGCCTCCATGTTCCAATAACGGAAGCATAGGCCGGCGAGGTGCGAATTCAAGCAATATGTTTTTGATTTGTTCTAGATCAATATAAGTCCGTCGCTCGCTTTATATTTCCATTGGCGCAGACGGCGGCGCGGTCAGCTTCGAAAGCCGGCGCTCGGCTTGAGCGGCCAGATCGCGCCGGTCTGCTGCAGGCTGATATCCCAGAGCCGGTCCTGCAGCGCTTCGTCATAGCTCTGGGCGGAGGAGCGCGCGGCTTTGCATTTGACGAAATATTTGCCGCTGACGCCCGCGGCCTCCGCCGATGCGGCGACGAAGATCGAGGTCGCGGCGCCCTGGTCCGGCGTAACCAGCCACGGCTTCAGCGCGGCGAAAGCCAGCTTGAAAAGCGGGCTGCTGTTGCGCGCAATGCCTGTGGCGACGACGCCCGGATGCAGGCAATTGGCGGCGATCCCCGCGCCGTCGAGCCGCCTGGCCAGCGCATAGGTGAACATGACATTGGCGAGTTTCGAGCGGGCGTAGGCCTTGAAGCCAGTATAGCGGTGGGCGTTCTGGAGGTCGTTGAAATCGAGAGAGAAGGCCGAATGCGCTGTCGAGGCGACATTGATCACGCGCGCCGGGGCGCTCGCCTTGAGGCGGTCGATGAGGGCGAGCGTCAGAAGGACATAGGCCAGATGATTGAGCGCCCAGGTCCGCTCGAAGCCATCGGCGGTCGCCTCGCGCTTGGCGAATATCGCGCCTGCGTTATTGATGAGGATGTCGAGCCGATCCTGCGTCGCGAGGAATTCGTCCGCCGCGCGCCGCACTTGCGCTTGCGAGGAAAGATCGGCGATGAGAAAATCGATTCGGTCATTGTCGGATTGCTGGCGGAGCCAGCGAATGGTCTCGGCGGTCCGGCTCGGGTCGCGCCCGATGATCACGATGCGCGCGCCGCGCCGGGCGAGGCCCAAGGCGGTGGCCTTGCCGATGCCGAACGTCGCGCCGGTGATGAGGCATGTCTTTCCGGCGAGGTCGGCGGCCATGGCGGTCTAGGGCCGAACCACCCGGGCGCCGGCGGCCACGCGGCGGCTGGCCCTGCGCTCCACCACAACAGTGCGGACGGTTTTTTCGCGGCCGCTGGAGGTCACGATATGCTCGCTCTTGCGCGAGGGCGCCGATTTCAAGAGCTCGGCGCGGACCTCGTCGACCGGCAGGTCCATGAGCGCCGCGGCGATCTCGACCTGCTGGAGCAATTGGTCGGTCAGCCCCTGCGCCGCGATGATCGCCTCCTTGAGGGTCGGCGGGTCGCGCCGCACCCGCCTTGGGCCGAATTTCGTGTTCCAGACCTCGGACATGTTCCGCGTCCCTTCGCGCCGCCGCGACGCTTTATTGCAGCGCAAAATAATATTGTGCGAAGCACGCAAAATCAAGCGGAACGGTTCAGGAATTTTCAAGGCAGGCCCGGGCGAAAGCCTGAAAGGCCCGCGCCCGATGCGAGAGGCCGGGCGACCCGTCGGGCGGAATCGAATGCTTTTCCTCGAGCGACATTTCGCCAAAGGTTTTCGTCAGGCCCTCCGGGAGGAAGATCGGATCATAGCCGAAGACGAGGGAGCCGCGCGGCGGAAAGACGAGCTCGCCGTCGACCCGGCCTTCAAAGCTCCGGGTTTCTCCATCCGGAAAGGCGAGCGCGAGACTGCAGATGAAATGCGCCCTGAAGGGCGGGCGCGCGCCGGCGTCCCGCAGGGCTTGTTCCACCTTGTCGCGGGCTATGGCGAAATCGCGCGAGGGGCCGGCCCAGCGCGCCGAGTAAATGCCCGGCGCGCCCGCGAGCGCCGCGACGCAGAGGCCGGAATCATCGGCGAGCGCGGGGAGCTTGGCGCCGGCCGCGGCGGCGCGCGCCTTGAGCTCGGCGTTGGCGACGAAAGTTTCGCCGGTTTCTTCGGGCTCGGGCAGGTCGAGCTCCCGCGCCGAGACGCCGAAGACGCCGAACTGTGAAAGAAGCTCGCGCATTTCGGCGAGCTTGCCCGGATTATGCGTCGCCAGGACAAGTTTCTCGATGACGAGCTTTCCGTCGAGCCGGCGCGTCATGTCATGCGACCGCGTTCTTTTGCAGCTCGACGAGCTTGGCTATTCCAGCTCTCGCAAGCGTCATCAGGGCGAGAAGCTCGGCGTCGCTGAACACCGCCGCTTCGGCGGTCGCCTGCACCTCGACGAGAGAGCCGGCGCCGGTCATGACGAAATTGGCGTCGGTGTCGGCCGCCGAATCCTCGGCATAGTCGAGATCGAGCACGGCCGCGCCATTGGAAATGCCGCAGGAGATCGCCGCCACATGGTCGCGCAGCGGATGCTCCTTGATGATCGAGCGACCATGCATCCATTTGAGGCAGTCGTGCAGGGCGACCCAGGCGCCGGTGATCGAGGCGGTCCGCGTGCCGCCGTCGGCCTGAAGCACGTCGCAGTCGAGCGTGATCTGCCGCTCGCCCAGCGCCTGAAGATTGGTGACCGCGCGCAGGCTGCGGCCGATCAGGCGCTGAATTTCCTGCGTCCGCCCGGATTGCTTGCCGGATGTGGATCTCCCGCTTGGTGCGGGTATGGGTCGCGCGCGGCAGCATGGAATATTCGGCGGTGACCCAGCCGCGCCCCTGGCCGCGCAGCCATGGCGGCGGCTTGTCCTCGAGCGAGGCGGTGCACAGCACATGTGTCCCGCCGAATTTGATCAGGCAGGAGCCTTCGGCGTAGCGCGCCACATTGCGCTCGAGCGTGACGGGCCGCAATTCATCGGCGGCGCGATGGGAAGGACGCATGAAAACTCCCAATGAAGCGAGCGTCGCTTCTAGTTGTTCGTCCGCCTTTGCGCAACTGGCGCTTGGCGGATTGCCGCGCGCGGCGCTATGGCCCTAAAAGGATCGAATCGGCGGACGCCGCGATCTTACGAAGGGAAAACCATGCGAAGCTTGTTGGTGGCCGCGATCATATTCTTGTCCGCCGGCGCCGCTCAGGCGGAAAAGCCGACGCGATTCTGGAACCTGACGTCAGCCACCGTGACCGAGCTGCGTCTCGCGCCGGCCGGAACCGAGGCTTTCGGCGAGAATCAATGTTTGAACGACAAGGATAAAAGCGTCGATCATGACGAGCGCTTGAAGCTCACCGGCGTCGGCTCCGGCGCCTATGACGCGAAGATAGGGTTTCAGAACGGCCGCATCTGCAAGGTCAAAGGCGTGTCGATCGAGGTCGGCAAGGTCTTTTCGATCGAGGAAAAAGATCTGACAGACTGCGCGAAATGACGGCGGGCCGACCGCATCAACCGTTGGGAGGCGGCAGCCTCTTTTGCTCGCGCGAGGGCGACTTCGTAGACTTCGCCGGCCGCGCGCGGGCGCCGAAAGCCGAAGCCCCCGCAAGAAAGCCCTCCACGCGGCCTTCCAGCGCCGCCAGCCTTTTGTCGATCTCGACGACGCACAGCGCCAACTGCTCCACTTTCCGCGCCTGGGCGCTGATCCGCTCCTCCAGCAAAATCGCGGATTTGAGCGCCTTCAGCGCGTCGCCGATGGCGCTCACGCCGCTTGTCGCCCAAAATGCGCCAGCGCCGCGTCGAGCGCGGCGTCGGCGCGGTCGAGCTGCGCCAGAGCGCCGGCGTGAAGATCGTCGAAGCCATCGAGAAGCGCGCGCAGCTCCGCCAGCGCTTCTTCGTCCGCCGGCTCATAGCTGAGGGCGGCCCGGCGGACGAATTCCGCTGTCGAAATCTTGCCGGCCTTCGCCGCCTTGCGCTCGACAAGTTCCTTGTCCCGCGCCGTGATAGGGACGATCAGCCTCTGGTTCGCCAAGCTCATTCCCGCGCTCCATGTTAGACATGATCATATACATGATTTTGTGCGGGAGGGCAATGTCAGCGGTCGGCTAGAGCGGGTTCTTATCGAAAAAGTCGGTCAGCTTTTTCGGAATATGCTCTAGTGCCCGTCGAAGCTGATCAGCGTCCGCACCGGCACGCCGAGCGCCCGGATCTTGTCGGCGCCGCCGAGCTCGGGCAGGTCGATCACGAAACAGGCCGCGACGACATCGGCGCCGATCTTCTTCAAAAGCCCGACCGCGCCCGTCGCCGTTCCGCCGGTGGCGATGAGGTCATCGACGAGAATCACGCGCTCGCCGGTCTCCACCGCATCATCATGCATCTCCATCTCGTCGAGCCCATATTCGAGCGAATAGGCGATCGAGACCTTGGTGTGCGGCAGCTTGCCCTTCTTGCGGATCGGCACGAAGCCCGCCGAGAGCTGATGCGCCACGGCCCCTCCCAGGATGAACCCCCGCGCTTCCATGCCGGCGACCT
The DNA here is from genome assembly GCA_963811015.1 of uncultured Alphaproteobacteria bacterium. Taxonomy (GTDB): domain Bacteria; phylum Pseudomonadota; class Alphaproteobacteria; order Rhizobiales; family Beijerinckiaceae; genus Methylocapsa. Next base: position 7,743 of record CAWESJ010000225.1, read on the forward strand.
TGTCGATCTTGCCGCCCGACCAGGGCTGCACCAATTCGTCTATGGCGCGGCGAAACGCGCGCGCGTCGCCAAGCAGCGTGGTGATGTCGCGGAACATGATGCCGGGCTTCGGATAGTCCGGAATGGTGCGGATCGCGCTCTTGAGGTCGAAGGTCATGAATGATTGACCCGCTGCATGATCGCCTCCAGTTTCGTCATCAGCTCGGGATCTCGCGCCGTTTGCTGCGTTAAAATCGCGCCGTCGAGGGCGCGGTCCGAGCCGACCGGGCAGGGCTCGTGCTCGGCCGGGAAATCACGCAACAAGCGCGCCAGGACGCGCGCGGCGTTCCCGGCATTGGCCTGCACCACCCTGATGACAGAAGCGACGTCGACGTCGTCATGGTCTGGATGCCAGCAATCATAATCGGTGACCATGGCGATCGTCGCGTAGGATATTTCGGCCTCGCGGGCGAGCTTGGCTTCGGGCATGGCGGTCATGCCGATGACGTCATGGCCGGCCGCGCGATAGCCCCGGGATTCCGCCAGCGAGGAGAATTGCGGCCCCTCCATGCAGACATAGGTTCCGCCGGTGAGGCAGGGAACGTCCTCGGCCTGCGCCGCCAAAGCGATCCGCGCCTGCAGCGCCGGCGCCACGGGATGCGCCATGGAGACATGGGCGACGCAGCCATTGCCGAAAAACGAGCTTTGCCGCGCGAAGGTCTTGTCGACGAACTGGTCGATGAGGACGAAAAGCCCCGGATAAAGCTCTTCCTTGAACGAGCCGCAGGCCGACACCGAGACGATGTCGGTCGCCCCGGCGCGTTTCAGCGCATCTATATTGGCGCGATAATTGATGCCGGACGGAGACAGCGCATGGCCGCGGCCATGGCGGGGCAGGAACACCGCCTCCGTCGCGCCGACGCGGCCGAAGCGCAGCGCGTCGGACGGCTCGCCCCAGGGCGTCTTGATCCGCTCCTCGCGAACATCTTCCAGGCCAGGCAGTTCATAGACGCCCGACCCGCCGATAATGCCGATAACCGCCTTTGCCATTCCCGCCCCGGATTTGTGCGGGGCGCAGTCTTAACCTCGCCGCGCGCAAGCGCAAGAAAAACAAACGCGTCGGGGTTGGCGCGGCGGAAGGGCTCAAGGCCCATAAAACTGATAGATCGCGGAATAGCGCATCCGCGCCTCGTCGCCCTTATGCGCTTCGTCGCAGCCGCCGGCCGGCTCGACGCCGCCCTTGGTCTCGATGCGGCGGATCGCCGTGGCGGCGGCGAGCGGCCCCGATCCCTCATGCGCAACCACGTCGCCGCGCAGCCAAGGGATGGTGCGGGGCAGAGGTGAGGCTTGTTTCGCCGTGATTTTCCCGGTGATCTCGGTCCCGTCGGCGAAAGTCCAGGTCGGGCCTTCGGAATGCGTGCCGATCTGGCGCCCGTCGGCGTCGAAAAGCGTCGCTTCGGGGGCCTCGAACACCCAGGCGAAACCTTGGTCCTTCGCGTCGCAGACATAGATCTGCACGCCGTCCGCCCCGGCCTCGAGCAAGAGCTTGGCTCCCGCCGGCGGCGCCAAGGGCGCCTCGGCCAGGGCGGGGCCACTTAGGCTGAAGATGACGCCGCCAGCCAGGCCGGACAAGACGGCGCAAACGCTTCCGAGCGCCGCGGCGAAGCCGATGCGCCGCATTCCCGCTTTCTCCATGATCGCTCCCTTAGCTTGCGCGAACCTGTCGCCGCGCGGTTTTTCCGTCGGCGCGGCCTCTTGACGCCCGCATCCAAGATTCCGCACCCTCGTCAGCCGGAACCCTGAGGTTGGAATGAGGCATGAGATCATCTTTGAATTTTTTCGCCGCGCCGGCAAGCGCGGTCTAACATGAGCTGGTCGCCGCAGCAGGAGGCGGCGCTCGCCGCCGTCGCCAAATGGTTGAAGCAGGGCGAGCCGCAGATATTTCGCCTGTTCGGCTACGCCGGGACGGGCAAGACCACGCTCGCCAAGCAGCTTGCCGAGGACAGCGACGGCGAGGTCGCCTTCGCGGCCTTCACCGGCAAGGCGGCGCTCGTGTTGCGCTCCAAGGGCTGCAAGGACGCGCGCACGATCCACAGCCTGATCTACAAGCCGCGGGAGACCGAGACGGAGGAGCCCTCCTTCGTCCTCAACGAGGAGAGCGCCGTCGCCAAGGCGAATCTCGTCATCATCGACGAATGTTCCATGGTGGACGCGGATCTCGGCCGCGACCTTCTCTCTTTCGGCAAGCCGGTGCTCGTGCTGGGCGATCCGGCCCAATTGCCGCCGGTGAAGGGCGGCGGCTTCTTCACCGACGCCGAGCCCGACGTGATGTTGACAGAGGTGCATCGCCAGGCGGCGGACAACCCGATCATTAAAATGTCCATGCTGGTGCGCGAGGGCGGCAGGTTGTCGCTCGGCGCCTATGGCGACAGCCGGGTGATCGAGCGCCGCGACATAGACTCGGGCGCGGTGACTGTGGCGGACCAGGTGCTCGTCGGGCTGAACCGGACGCGAAAATCCTACAATCGCCGCATGCGCGAGCTTTTTGGCTATGCAGGCGTTTTTCCGGAGCCCGGCGACAAGCTGGTCTGCCTCAGGAACGACAAGACCAAGGGCCTGTTGAACGGCGGCATATGGATCGTCAAGACCACGGGAACGACGCGCAAGAAGAAGCTCGCGCTGAACGTGGTGCCGGATGATGATCCGACGCGCAAGCCGCTGCGCATCGGCGTCCTGCCGGAGTTTTTTTCAGGCGGCGAGGAGGGCTTGACCCCGAAGCAGCGCCGCGACTCCGACGAGTTCGATTACGGCTACGCGCTGACCGTTCATAAGGCGCAAGGCTCGCAATGGGGCTCGGTGGTGTTGTTCGATGAAAGCGGCGCCTTCCGCGAGCATCGCAACCGCTGGCTCTACACGGGGATTACCCGCGCGGCCGAGCGGTTGACGGTTGTGGTGTGACATGCGGAGGGACGACAACAGTGGATTGAAGTTCGTTGCAGCAGCCCCTCATCCTGAGGAGGGCTCGAAGAGCCCGTCTCGAAGGATGGGCCGCCGCTTTCATCTTGAGTTGGGCAAGGGACGAGACGCCCTCGCCCTTCGAGACGGCCTTTCAGGCCTCCTCAGGGTGAGGGCTTGGAATTTTTGAAGGTGGCTAGGGCAGGGGCGCCATCTGGCCTACCGGCGCGCACCAAAAGATCCACCCCCTAAACCCTCTTCTCCGGCCACGCGCACAGATCCGCAATCAAACACACCGGGCATTTCGGCGCGCGGGCCATGCATATGTAGCGCCCGTGCAGGATGAGCCAATGATGCGCGTGCAGCTTGTAGGCGTCGGGGATGATCTTCTCCAACCCGCGCTCAACCTCTAAAGGCGTCTTGCCCGGCGCGAGCGGGATGCGGTTCGAGATGCGGAAAATATGCGTGTCCACCGCCATGGTCGGCGCGCCGAAGGCGATGTTCAGCACCACATTGGCGGTCTTGCGGCCAACGCCCGGCAAAGTCTCCAAAGCCTCGCGGTCTTGCGGAACTTCCCCGCGATATTCCCTCACCAGCCGCTCCGATAGCATGATCACATGCTTGGCCTTGGTGCGGAAGAGCCCGATCGTCTTGATCAGCTCGCGAACCTTGTCCTCGCCGAGCGCCAGCATTTTTTGCGGGCAGTCGGCCAGAGCGAAAAGCGCAGGCGTCGCCTTGTTGACGCCGGAGTCGGTCGCCTGCGCCGAAAGCACCACGGCGACAAGCAGGGTAAAGGCGTTGACATAATGCAGCTCGCCCTTCGGATGCGGATCGGCGGCCTCGAAGCGGCGGAAAATCTCGGCGACATTGGCCGGATCTGGCCGCTTTGGCTTGGCCGTGACGCGCTTCGCCGAAGCCTTGGCGGGGCTCTTGGCGGGCGCCTTGGTCGGAGGCTTGACGGGCGCCTCGGCCTTGACCTTCACAGCGGCTTTCTGCGGGATTTTCACTTTCGCCGTCGTGATTTTGGTCATTTGCGCGTTATAAATTCGAACAAGGACCGAGAGAAGAGCCAAGGCCCATGTCTTTCGAGGAAAACGGAATCGAGCCGGAAACCCGCCGGCTTTTCGCGGCGCGGCTGAAGCCCTATCGTTCGCTCACGCGGCGCAACTTCCATTTGATCTTGCTGGTATTTTCGGGCGCCAGCCTGTTTTCGAGCCTGCCCTTCATTTTTCTCGGAGCTTGGCCGGTCGCGGGCTTCATGGGCCTCGACCTGGTGCTTTTCTATCTGGCGTTTCGCGCCAATTTCATCGCCGCCCGCGCCTATGAGGACGTTCATGTGACGCATTTCGAGCTCCGCTTCGCCAAGGTGAGCCCCAAGGGGCGGCGCGCGGAATGGCGCTTCAATCCGGCCTGGGTCCGGCTCGAGCGCGAGGAGCATGAGGAGTTTGGGACCCAAAGGCTCGCCCTGGTCTCGCGCGGCAGGAGCGTCGAGATCGCCGGGTTTCTCGGGCCCGAGCAGAAGGCGGATTTCGCCAGCGCCTTGTCGCGCGCGCTGGCCGAGGCGCGGCGGGGTCCGCGCTTCTCCTGACCGAGCGGGACGGCGGAAATGCAAATCCGGCCGCCCCTTGGGGGGAAGGGGCGGCCGGTCCGGACAAAGCCGATGCGCTGCGGCTCGGGCAAAGCTTGGACGCGCGGCGGCGCCGGGAGTTACGAAGGGATCAGACTTCGTAGCCTGACGTTAGCCCCACAGCAAGACCAACCGAACCAAGCAACAGGCAAA
>CAWESJ010000226.1:0-5854 GCA_963811015.1 uncultured Alphaproteobacteria bacterium
GCGGCTATGGGCCAGCCTTCAAAAGCTAGGCTCGCGACGCCTTATCGCGCTCGCCATGATCGGCTTCTCGGTCTTCGTCATGACCGGGCTCGCGGGCTATTTTCTAAGCCGCCCGGCGATGGAGGTCCTTTACGCGGGCCTCGACCGGCAGGATGTGACCCGGATCGGCTCGGCTCTGCGGGAAGCCGATGTTTCATTCGACGTCAACGCCGACGGAAATACGATATTGGTGCGCTACGGCGAGACCGCGCGCGCGCGAATGCTGCTTGCGGAAAAAGGGCTGCCCAATAGCCCGAACGCCGGCAATGAGCTTTTCGACAAGCTCGGCTCTCTCGGCCTAACCTCGTTCATGCAGGAAGTGACGCGCGTTAGAGCGCTCGAGGGCGAGCTGGCGCGCACGATCCAGTTGATGCGCGGCGTCAAGGCCGCCCGCGTGCATATCGTCATGCCGGACGAGGGCTCGTTTCGGCGCGCGCGGCAGCCGCCTTCCGCGTCGGTCGTCATACGAACCGAGGCGGGCGATGATTTTTCCGCCGCCAAGGCGATCCGCCATCTCGTCGCCGCGTCGGTGCCCGGCATGAAGATGGAGGAGGTCACGGTGCTGAACACCGACGGCGCCCTTCTCGCCTCCGGCAACGATCTTGCCGACGCCGCGCCCGGCGGCATGCTCGCGCTGGAAAAGACGGTGTCGCAGGACATTCTCGAAAATATCCGCAAGACGCTCGCGCCCTATCTCGGCCTGCGCAATTTCCAGATCAGCGTCGCGGCGCGCCTCAACACCGACAAGAGGCAGACCAACGAAACAATCTTCAATCCGGACTCGCGGGTGGAGCGATCGGTTCGCGTCACGCGGCAGAACCAGGTCTCGCAAAACTCCACCAGCCAATCGCCGGTCACGGCGGAGCGAAACATTCCGCAGGAGACGACGCGTCCCGAGGACGGCAAGCAGTCAAATGAGGAGAACCAGAAGCGCGAGGAGCTCACCAATTACGAGCTTTCGTCAAAGACGGTCAGCACCGTGAGCGGCGGCTATGGAATTGAGAACATATCGGTCGCGGTGCTGGTCAACCGCGCGAGCCTCGCCGCTTCGCTTGGCGACAAGGCGACGCCCGAAGCCATCGATCGGCAAATAGCCGAGCTCGGCCAACTCGTCGCCTCGGCCGCCGGGGCGCACAAGGAGCGCGGCGACGTCATCAAGATCGCCGCGGTGGAGTTCATTGACGCCGGGCGCGAGCTCGAGCCGCAGCCGCCGCCCCCTTTGGCCGAATTGCTGTTGCGCCAATCGGGCAATGTCCTCAACGCCGCGACCGTGCTGATCGTGACATTGTTGCTGATCTGGTTTGGATTGCGGCCGGCGACAAAAGCGATCTTCATGGCGCCAAGCCACGCCGTCGACGTCGCTTCCGAATTGTCCGAGCTGGAAAAGCTCGCCGGGCCGGAAGCCGAGGACGGGATGCGGCCGCAATTGCAGAATTGGGCTGGGCAGGAAGAGGTGAGCCTGATCGAGGACCTCACCAATGCCCCGAGGCGTTCGCCGCAAAAGCGCTTGGAGCAGATCGTCGAATATGACGAGGAGCAGGCCGCGGCGATCTTGAAGCAATGGATGCATCAAGGAGAGCGCGCGTGACGGCTCGCCCGCTGGCCCAGGTCCTCGCCCGTTTTGGGTCGCATGACGCGCCGGAGGCGTTGGCGCGGGAACAGGATGATTTATGCTGCTTGCCGCTGTCGTGCGAGGCGCCGGCCGAGGATCCCGCGCTTTTGATCGAAGCTGCGCGGAACGAAGGCAGAGCCGAGGGCTTGGCCGCGGCGCAGGCCCAACATGCGGCGGCGATTGCGCAAGAAAAGCTTCTGTTCGAAGCCCGTCTCTCCAGGGAGCGGGCCGGCTGGACGAGGCTGGAAGGCGAGCGCCTGGCCGGCAGGCTCGCCGCCGCGCTCGCCGAATTGGAAGCGATGATCGCCGGAAGCGCCGCGCGGATGCTGCGCGGGTTTCTCGTCGAAAGGTTGCGCGAGGAGGCGGTTGCCCAGCTTGCCGACGAGGTCCGCGCGCTGCTCGCCGGCAAGGCGCGGCCGGTCGTCGAGATCAGCGGCGCGCCGGATTTGCTCGCCGCCTTGCGCGAAAGCCTCTCGGGCTTCGCCGATGCGATCGAATTCGCGCCAAATGACTCGCCCGACGTCAAGGCCGTCGCCGACCAGACCATCATCGAAACGCGAATAGAGGCCTGGATCGCGCGGATCGCGGCATTGTCGGAGTAAGCTTGTGGCGGACAAGGACCCCCATGAAATTGTGATCATAAGGCGGCGCGTCGCCCATGAGGAGGGCCGCCATGGCGGCGCTTGGAAAATCGCCTTCGCCGACTTCATGACGGCGATGATGGCCCTGTTTCTGGTCCTGTGGCTGATCAGCACAACCAGCGACAAGACGAAGCGCGCGGTCGCGCAATATTTCAACCCGGTGAAGCTCGTCGACATGACGACCCTCAAGAAGGGATTCGAAGACCCCAAGGAAACCGAAATGGGCGCTGGTCCAAGCGTCAAGGAAACGACGACCGATAAGCCGCGCAATCAATCGCAACTCTGGATGAAGGACGCCAATTCGGAGACCGCCGCCAAAATGCCGACGCATTCGGAAACCGCCTTGTTTCGCGATCCCTACGCGGTTCTGGCGGAGATCGTAAGGGACGCGCGAGCCGAAGTCCCTAAGGTCGACTCGGAGGCTGCGCAAACCCCGATGGGCGCGCCCGCCGATTTGGCGGAGGCGTTCAAGGATCCGTTCACCACCGTCCCGCGTCAGCCCGAGCCAAAGACCGAATCCGCCCGGGCGTCGGAGCGGGGCAAGGCCGCGACTGCGCCGGATGAGCAAGACTCCCGCGCCGCGTCAGAGGGAGGCGAGCCAGCCGCCGCGGCGCAACCGCCTGAGCCTGCGCCCAAGCTCCATGGGCGCGCGGCGAGGAGCATCGGCGAACGCCCCGGCGCCGTGGGGCCGCAAGCAAACGACGCCGAGACGGCGAAGCTGAAATCCGCAATCTTCAACGCGGTGCGGCCTGACGCGCAGGACGGAAAGCTTCCACGCATAGAAGTTCAGGCCACCGACGAAGGCGTGCTGATCAGCCTGACGGACGATCTCAAATACATGATGTTCGCAATCGGCTCGTCCGAGCCGCTGCCCAAAACCATTGAGGTCGTGGAGAAGATCGGACGGCTTCTCCAGACGCGGGCCGGTGCGATCATCATACGCGGCTACACGGACGGCCGGCTGTACAAGTCTGGAGCCTATGACAACTGGCGGCTCTCGGCGGCGCGCGCCCACATGGCGCATTACATGCTGGCGCGCGGCGGCCTCGACGAAAAGCGCATCGAGAGAATCGAGGGTTACGCCGATCGGAAACTCAAAATCCCCAGCGATCCGACCGCCGCCGCGAACCGAAGAATTGAAATCCTGCTGAAAAAGGAAAAGCCATGACGAGGGTATCGACGCTCGCGCGCGGACTGGTTCTCATTTGCGCCGGCCTCGGCGGCGCGCTCGGGCTGGGGGAGGCGAGAGGCCAGACCGAGTCGCGCGGCAAGCAGCCCTTCGAGGTCGTGCGGTCGATGCAGGCGATCCAGGATCAGATCGTCCTGGGCAATGTCGCCGCGCAGGTCAAATTGCCGAAATTGATCGCGCAGATCGCGGAGCGCCTGCTCGCCGCCGATTTCGGCCGCGTGGCGCGAAGTGAAAAACGCCCGCGCGGCGGTGGTCTATGTTCTGAGCGGCGGCCAACCGCGCGTCTTGAGGAAGATCCTCGAGCTTGGCGTAAGCCCCGAGGAAGAGACGCGTCTGATGGAGGGCGCTCTCGCCTATGTCGAGGGGCGAACGGCCAAGGCGAAACAGATTCTGCTGCCGGTTGATGCGAGAGGATTGGCGGCAATGCTCGGCGGCCATATTGCGCTGGTCCAGTCGGCGCTCGTCGGCAAGGACGATCCCGGCAAGGCGACGGCGCTGCTCGATCAGGCGCGCATCCTGGGGCCGGGGACGCTAATCGAGGAGGCCGCGCTGCGCCGCGAGATATTTCTCTTCGACGAAGGCGGCGACCTGGAGAGATTCGCGGCCTTGTCGAGCCAATATATCCGGCGCTTTCCAAGGTCCGTCTATGCGGACAATTTTCGCCGCCGCTTCGCCGAATCGGTTACCCGCTTTGGCTTGATGGGCGACGCGGCCGGATTCGCCAAAATCGTGAAATTGCTCGGCGAGCTCGACGCCGCGGAGAGGCTCCGCCTCTATTTGAAGATCGCGCAGGCCGGCATCGTCAGCGGAAAGATGGAGCCGGCTCGGCTCGCCGCCGAGCAGGCGGCTCAACTCTCGAAAGACGGCAGCGTCGAGGGAACGCGCTCGAAACTATATGAGGCGGCGGCGCTGATCCTGACGAGTTCTCTCGAAAGGGGTCTTGGCGAATTGCGCGGCGTGGACGGAGCGCGCCTGCCAAAGCATGACGCCGAGCTCAAGGAAGCGGTCGCCAGCATCGCCAAGCAGATTGGCAAGGGCCTGGAGGAATCGCGCGAGCCCATCGGGCCAGAACCTGCGGGAGGCGCCGCGCCGGCTTCGGCCGAGGCGAGCGCAACGGCGGCGGCGCTCATTCAGGCGGCGGAAGGCGCGCTTGGCCAGTCAGAGGAGCTTTTGATGGGGCGCGCGCCTTGAACGGCGTCGACGGCTTCGCCCGAAACCGACCGGCGATCCTTGACGTTTTGAGCCCGTCCGGCGATGCGAAGGCCGGGTCGTCTTCGGGCGGGTTTTCGTCGGATGGCTCCGCCGGCGCCTTCGCCGATGTGCTTTCCAATCTGTCAAGCGGGGCCGGGGCCGCGCAATCGGTCGGGCAATCCGGCAAGTCCGCATCCGCCGCGCCGATCCCGATCCATCCGGCCTTCCTGCTTCAGGCCCGCCCGCTTGACGCCGCCGAGCCTCAGTCCGCCATGCCGCAGGCAAAGCCGCTGGATGGCCCGCCTGTCGGGCCGGTTGCGGCGCAAAGCGTCGTCGCGCCTGGCGAAGGTCAGGCTCCGCCTCCCGACCCAGACATATGGTCCGATGCGGCAATCGCTGCGATCGGCGACATGCGGGACGTCGCGAAAGCTTCCCGTGTGGAGCAAGACGCCGCCGGCCTAAACCCGCCTTCGGCCCCCGCCGAAGCGACAATAATAGAGGCGGCGGCCTCATCAAAATACCCGAAGCCTGCCTCCGCCAGCGTCGCCGCGTCCGAGGGTCTTTCAACGGCGGCCGCAAGATCGGCCGCATCAGCGCCTTCTGCAGTCATGCCCGCGGGGACGGGCGGCGGCGACGCGACCCAAGGCGCCTCGACCGCAACGCCGGCGACGATCGGCTTTCTCGCCTTTGGCGCGGCCGGCGCTCAGCGCGCCTCGGCGCTGGATTCGCAGCCAGCGGGATCGTCGGCGTCCGACCGCGAGACGTCCAATAGAGTTTCCTCGAAGGCGGATGTTTCGCGCAAGAATGCGCCGTCCGGAGCGGATCCTTTGTCAGGCGGCGCGTCGATCGTCGGCGCCGGGAATTTGGCTGCTCTTTTCTCATCGGCTTCGCCATATTCTGGAGCCGCCGGCGAAAACGCGGCGGCGCCTGCAGCGATCGCCTCCCTTGCGGGTAAAGGTGGGTCGGTTCTCCCTGAGCGGGCGTCCAAAATGGGCAGGACGAAGGTTTCAGGCGCCGTCGCGGCGGCGAGCGCTTCGGCGGCGGGGTCCGAAAGTCTCTTGGCCGCCGCCGCTCCCGCGGCGAACCTAGGTTTGCCGCAGGCGGCGCCAGCGCCGATCTTTTCAAAAGAAGCGATCGCGCAGCCGTCCGATGCGGCGGTCCAGGCCGCATTCCCGGCCGTGC
>CAWESJ010000227.1:0-7557 GCA_963811015.1 uncultured Alphaproteobacteria bacterium
CGCCGCCGCCGCCGCCGCCGCCAGTTCGACGTCAATCGCAACATCGACGGCGCGGCGCGCGACGTGCAGGCCGCGATCAACGCCGCGCGCGCCGACCTGCCGACCAGCCTGCGCAGCAACCCGACCTATCGCAAGGTCAATCCGGCCGACGCGCCGATCCTGATCCTGGCGCTGACCTCGAAGACGCTGACCGCGCGGCCAGATGTACGACGCCGCCAGCAATGTGCTGCCGCAGCAGCCTGTCGCAGATCAACGGCATCGGCCAGGTCATCATCGGCGGCTCGGCGCTGCCGGCGGTGCGCGTCGAGCTCAATCCGCAGGCGCTGTTCAAATACGGCATCGGGCTCGAGGACGTGCGCGCGGCGCTCGCCTCGGCCAACGCCAACAGCCCGAAAGGCACGATCGAGGACGGCGGCAAGCGCTTTCAGATCTACACCAACGATCAGGCGACCACGCGCCGCCGACTATCGTCCGCTGGTCATCGCCTATCGCAATGGCGCGCCGGTGCGCCTCACCGACGTCGCCGAAGTCCTGGATTCGGTCCAGGACCTCCGCAACGCGGCCTCGCCAACGGCAAGCCGTCGGTGCTGGTCATCCTGTTTCGCCAGCCCGGCGCCAACATCATCGACACCGTGGACCGCGTGAAGGCCGAGCTGCCGCATCTCCAAGCGGCAATGCCGCAGTGATATGAGATCTCGCTCGCCGCGGATCGCAGCACGACCATCCGCTCCTCGCTTGCGCGACACCGAAATGACCCTGGTGATCGCGGTCGTGCTGGTGACTTTATCGTATACGCCTTTCTCCGCGACATGCGCGCGACGCTTATTCCAAGCGTAGCCGTGCCGATCTCGATCATCGGCACGTTCGGCCCGATGTATCTCCTGAATTTCAGCCTGAATAACCTATCGCTCATGGCGCTGACGATCGCGACCGGCTTCGTCGTCGACGACGCCATTGTGGTCGTTGAAAACATCGCCCGCTACATCGAAGCTGGACTAGGCGCGCGTGGAGGCTGCGCTGCAAGGCGCCCGCGAGGTCGGATTTACGGTGCTTTCGATCAGCATCTCGCTGATCGCCGTTTTCATCCCGGTCCTCTTGATGGGAGGAATTCTCGGGCGGCTGTTTCGCGAGTTCGCCGTCACGCTTTCGCTCACGATCCTGGTTTCGCTCTTGTTGTCCTTGACCTTGACGCCAATGATGTGCGCGATGATTTTGAAGCCCCGGCGGCCCCCCGAAGCGGCCCGGCGCGGCTTTGACCCTTTCGGCGCGCTCACGCGAGGATACGGACGCACGCTCGGCTGGGCGCTTCGGCACGGACTGGTCATCGTCGCGGCGCTATTCGCCACGATCTGCCTCAATGTGGCGTTGTTTTGGATTGTGCCAAAAGGCTTTTTCCCGCAGCAGGACGTCGGCCGGATTGTCGGCAATATCCAGGCCGACCAGAGCATTTCATTCCAATTGATGCGGCGAAAGCTCGAGCAGGTCCAATCCATCGTCCAAAGCGACCCTGCCGTCGAACTCGGTGGTGGGCTTCACCGGCGGCTCCGCCACGAACACCGGGTCGGTCTACCTCGGCTTGAAGCCCAAGTCGGAGCGCCGCGAATCCGCCGATGAAATCATCGCCCGCCTCCGCCACAGGCTCGCGCAAGTTCCCGGCGGGCGCCTGTTCCTTCAGGCGGTGCAGGATATTCGCGTCGGCGGGCGCGTCAGCAACGCCCAGTACCAGTTCACGCTCCAGGCCGACAACACCGCCGAACTCTATGCGTTCACGCCGCGCCTCGTCGAGGCCTTGCAGCGCAGCGCCAATCTCGTCGACGTAAACTCCGACCAACAGCAGAGCGGCCTCGAGACCGATGTTGTGATCGACCGCGACACCGCCTCTCGCCTCGGCTTCACGGCGAGCCAAATAGACAACACGCTTTACGACGCCTTTGGCCAGCGCCAGGTATCGACAATCTACACACCGCTCAATCAATATCACGTGGTGATGGAAGTCGAGCCGCGATATTGGCAAGACCCGGCGATTCTCAAGAACATCTACGTCAGCACCGCGGGCGGCGCCCCGAGCGGCACGGCGACGAGCAATGCGGTCGCCGGGACAGTGTCCTCCGGCCAGGCCTTGACGCCGGAATCGTCCGCGGGCGCAACCAAATCAAACAACAACGCGGCGCGCAACGCGGCGACCAATGCGCTGGCGAACACGGGCAAGGGCAGCGCATCCGCCGGCGCCGCCGTCAGCACGAGCAAAGAGACGATGGTCCCGCTCGCGGCTTTCGCCCGTTTCCATCCTGGCAACACGCCCTTGTCGGTCAACCATCAAGGTCCGTTCGTCGCCAGCACGATTTCCTTCAATGTGCGTCCCGGCGCGTCGCTGAGCGACGCGCGCGACGAAATCCAGCAGGCGATGGCGAAACTCCACGCGCCGGCGACCATTCGCGGCAGGCCGCAAGGCGCCGCGCGGGCCTTCGAGGAATCGCTCGCCAGCGAGCCCTATCTCATTCTGGCGGCCCTGGCGGCGGTCTATATCGTGTTGGGCATACTTTACGAAAGCTTCATCCACCCCATCACAATTCTCTCCACTTTGCCGTCGGCGGGCGTAGGCGCGGTGCTCGCGCTGCTTCTGTTCGGCGTGGAGTTCAGCATCATCGCCATGATCGGCGTCATTCTTCTGATAGGCATCGTCAAAAAGAATGCGATTTTGATGATCGATTTCGCGCTCGAGGCGGAGCGCGCCGAGGGGCTTTCGCCCCGCGACGCGATTTTTCGCGCCTGCATGCTGCGGTTTCGTCCGATCATGATGACGACCATGGCGGCGATCCTCGGCGCCATTCCTCTCGCCATCGGCTTTGGCGACGGCGGCGAGATCAGGCGCCCGCTTGGAATCTCGATCGTCGGCGGGCTGATCGTCAGCCAGTTGCTCACGCTGTACACGACGCCGATCATTTATCTTTATCTCGACCAGTTCCGCCTCTTTGCGCATCGCCGGTGGCGGCGCATTCTCCTGCGCCTGTCGGGGGAGGCGTCCGACGCCGCGGCGTGAGGCGCAATCGCAACGCCGCCGGCCGCCCGTCACATCAGCGGTCTGGGCCGGACCATGCACTTCGAATAGGCGGCGCGCTATTTCTTGACTTCGCACCGCAAAGTCGCCAGTTTCCGCCCGCGTGAAACTTACCCGGCGCCGATGCGAAGCTATCTCGATTTTGAAAAACCCGTCGCCGAGCTCGAGGCCAAGGTCCTGGAATTGCGCCAACTTGCGGCGCAAGGCGACGCGGTCGCCATAGGCGAGGAGCTGGCCAAGCTCGAAGCCAAGGCGGAAAAAGCGCTGGCCGATCTTTACGTCAATCTCACGCCCTGGCAGAAGACGCAGGTCGCGCGGCATCCGCAGCGGCCGCATTTCAATGATTACGTCAAATCGCTCGTCAAGGATTTCACGCCTCTGTCGGGCGACCGGCAATTCGGCGAGGACGCCGCGATCGTCGGCGGCTTCGGCTGGTTTCGCGGCCGCGCGATCTGCGTCATCGGACAGGAGAAAGGCTCCGACACCGCCGCGCGCATCCGGCACAATTTCGGCATGGCGCGTCCGGAAGGCTATCGCAAGGCGGTCCAAATCATGGAGCTCGCCGATCAATTCGGCTTGCCGGTCGTCTCCCTCGTCGACACGCCCGGCGCCTTTCCTGGCGTCGACGCCGAGCAGCGCGGCCAGGCGGAGGCGATCGCCCGCGCGACCGATGCTTCGCTCGCCCTTCGCGTGCCGAATATAGCGGTGATTCTCGGCGAAGGCGGCTCGGGCGGCGCGATCGCCATCGCGAGCTCCAATACCGTCTTGATGCTCGAACACGCGATTTACACGGTCGCCTCGCCGGAGGCGTCTGCGTCAATATTGTGGCGTGATTCGGCCCGCGCGGAAGACGCCGCCACAAACATGAAGATTACCGCCCAAGATCTGCTCAAATTCGGGATCATTGATAAAATCATCGTCGAGCCCGTCGGCGGCGCCCATCGCGATCAGGATGCGGCGGCGGCGCAGGCCGGCGACGCCATAGCCGAGGCCTTGAAGGAATTCGAGCAGATGTCACCCGACGAACTCAGGACGGCGCGCACCGACAAGTTCCTGAATATCGGACGGAAATCATAGGACTTAAGAATTCCCCGAGAGATCTTCGCGCAAGCTCGCGAATTTAACCACGGAGAAAGTTGTTTCGTCAAATCCTGGATTTGGCCGCGCTTCCGGTAACCTATGAATAAGGATGCCGCGCGTAAACCAACGAGGACTGTCGCGAAACCAATTTTCGCCAAAACGGGGCAGGTCTGATGCGCTGCAATCCTTTCCTTCGCCGCTTCGGCCCGCTCGCCCTGATTGTCGCGGCCGCCGGATCGCTCGCCGGCTGCGAGGATTATCCGAGCCTCTCCGGCGCCAATCCCCGCGCCTTCGCGCCGATCGCGCCCGAAACGCTCGCCCTGATGGAGACGAAGGGGACCAGCAAGGAAGCGCCCGTCCTAATCCGCGCCTATAAGAAGGAGTCGGAGCTCGAAATCTGGAAAATGAAAGCGGATGGGCGCTATGCGCTGTTGAAGACCTATCCGATGTGCCGCTGGTCGGGACAGCTCGGGCCCAAGGCGCGCGAAGGCGATCGCCAGGTGCCGGAAGGCTTCTATTCGATCACGCCGGCGCAGATGAACCCGAACTCTCACTATTACCTTTCTTTCAATGTCGGCTATCCGAACGCCTATGACCGCGCGCAGGGCCACGCCGGCGGCTCGATCATGGTGCATGGAATTTGCTCGTCGGCGGGGTGTTTCTCCATGACCGACCCGCAGATCGGCGAGATCTACGCGATCGTTCGCGAAGGATTCGCCGGCGGCCAGCGCGCGGTTCAAATGCAGTCTTATCCGTTCCGCATGACGGCGGAAAATCTCGCCAAATACAGGCTCGATCCGAATATCGGTTTCTGGAAGCAATTGAAGGAAGGCTCGGACAATTTCGAAGTGACCCAGCAAGACGTCGCGGTCGGCGTCTGCGGCAAACATTACGTCTTCAACGCGACGCCCGCCGACGGATCCCATTTCGATGCGACCGCAGCCTGCCCGCCGCTCAAGCGCAATGACGAAGTCAATGGGCTTGTCGCGGCAAAGGAAAAGCGCGACGAAGCCAAGGTCGCCGAGCTCGCCGCGCAGGGCGTGCGGCCGGTGCGCACGATTTACGCCGACGGCGGCCAACATCCCTATTTCGCGTCGATTGCGAGCTATGCGAGCCGGCCGGACGCATTGGTGAGGGGTCCCATCGACGTCGCCCTCGACGAGGGCAAGGGCAAAAACAAGAAAGGCGGCGTCTCGCCTCTGATTCAGACCGTCGCGCTCAAGACAGATGCGACCGCCGCCAAGCCGGCTAATTCAACGCCCGTCGCCGCGAACGCCGCTGCCGAGCCGGCCAAGCCGCAACCGTCCTTGTTCAGCGGGTTCTTTGGCGCCAAGCAGGCCGAGCCGGAAACCCCGGAAGTCGCCGCCAACGAGCCGGACGCCCAAATCGCGAATGTCCCCCTCCCGCCAAGGCGCAGCCTACTTTTGAGCGGCGCGGCCAAGCCGCAGGCCTCGCTTTCGACGCCGGCCCCAGCCCCGGTCAAGAAGCCGGCGTCGCCGGCCGCGTCCGACAAGCCGATCACCGGCGCGGCGCGGAGCCTGCCTAACGCCGGCGTCACCGCAGTGGCGCAGGCTGAGCAGCATTGAAACGTAAGCGCCGAGGCCGGGACAAAATTGTTTCAGCCTGGCGCGCTTTCTGTCGCATGGGTCTTTCAGTCTGATCGGGGCTGACAATCAGCCTGCGCTGATCGATCGGTCATATTGGCCGCGCTCTAGTTTCCTGATAAAATTATTAAGGCCTTTGCGCCGCTATTTTTTTAAGGCAATTGCAATGCTCCTGACGCGGCGCTCGGCCCTGGCGACAACCGCTTTCGCATTCACATCAGCCCGCGCATGGGGCCAAACAATTCAGCCCGACGCGGCGGAGTTCGAGCCCGGCGCAGGTCCAGCCGAAACAGACGGACCGCGTCCCGGAGATCGCTGGACCTATGAGGTCAAGGACGAGATCACCGGCGAGATGAAATGGCTTACGACGGAGACGATCACTGAGATCACCGACAAGGAGATCGTGATCCGAAGGACTTTCAGCCATAAGGCTGGCCAAACGTTGATCGTATACGATCATGATTGGAATTTGATCGATTCCCCCGACTGGAAATTCACGCCCAATGACAAAATGGGAATCGTCAAGCCGCTCAAACCGGGCAAGGAGTGGCGCGCCAATTGCCGCGCCAAAAATACGGCTACCGAGGCAATATTACAGACCAAGGTCCAAGCGAAAATCGTCGGCGAGGAAAGCGTGACGACAAAGGCCGGAACCTATGACGTCTTCAAGATCGCCTATGCGCTGAGCCACACCAATCCCGCCGCCCCGAGCAGAGCGCTGAACGGGCTCATCGACCTCTACTACGCGCCTTCGATCAACCATTGGGTCAAGCGCCGCTACCGCTCGCTTGTCGACGGCCGTCTGCAAGAGGATAGCACGCTGGAGCTGACGGCCTATAAGCGCAAAAACGCCGACGCCGGCTGAGGCCGCGCTCTCCTTCCAAATAAGGCGTCCGCGCGGCGCCGCAAATCGATTTTCTTCTTAAGACCTCACCCCAAATTCAACTCCTTGAAAAAATCATTGCCCTTGTCGTCGATCACGATGAAGGCCGGAAAATTCACGACCTCGATCCGCCAGATCGCCTCCATGCCGAGCTCCGGATATTCCAAGACCTCGACCTTCTTGATGCAGTCTTGCGCGAGCCGGGCCGCCGCGCCGCCGATCGAGGCGAGATAGAAGCCGCCATGCTTGGCGCAGGCCTCGCGCACATGGCCTGAGCGATTGCCCTTGGCGAGCATCACCAGAGATCCGCCGGCCGCCTGAAACTGATGAACATAGGAATCCATGCGCCCCGCCGTGGTCGGGCCAAAGGAGCCCGATGCGAAGCCCTCCGGGGTCTTGGCCGGGCCGGCGTAATAGACCGGATGGTTCTTGAAATAATCGGGGATCGCCTCGCCGGATTCGAGCCGGTCCCTGATTTTGGCGTGGGCCAAATCCCGCGCGACGATCATCGGTCCGGTCAGCGACAGCCTGGTTTTGATCTTATGGCGCGACAATTCGCGCAGGATTTCAGGCATGGGCCGCGTGAGATCGATCGCGACGACCGCGCCGCCGAGCGCGGCCTCGTCGACCGCGGGCAGATATTTCGCCGGATCGCGCTCGAGCTCCTCGAGAAAAACACCCTCGCGGGTGATCTTGCCAAGCGCCTGGCGGTCGGCCGAGCATGACACGCCAATCCCGATCGGCAGCGAAGCGCCATGGCGCGGCAGGCGCACGACCCGGACGTCATGGCAGAAATATTTGCCGCCGAACTGGGCCCCGACGCCAAGATCCTGGGTCAAGCGGAAAATCTCCTCCTCCATGGCGAGATCGCGAAAGGCGCGGCCGGCCTCGCCGCCCGACGTGGGCAGCTGGT
This sequence comes from uncultured Alphaproteobacteria bacterium, assembly GCA_963811015.1. Classification (GTDB taxonomy): domain Bacteria; phylum Pseudomonadota; class Alphaproteobacteria; order Rhizobiales; family Beijerinckiaceae; genus Methylocapsa. The sequence goes on from CAWESJ010000227.1 coordinate 7,539, forward strand.
CGAGATAATGCGTCGAGGC
>CAWESJ010000228.1:0-6750 GCA_963811015.1 uncultured Alphaproteobacteria bacterium
CAACGCATTGCTTGAATATTGGCGGCCGCGGCCGCGCAGGCGCCGGCGATGATCGACAGCAGGCGCGGATGGTCGGGCGCGATGACGGTGAGTTCGGTCACGCCGCGGTCGCGGTCGGCGGCGATATGGCACACCGGCCCCGGCATCTCGATTTCGGTCATGTTCAGCAGCCTGGCGTGAAGAAGCTTTTGCGCCAGATCGGTTTTCAGCCAATAGGCCTGGGGAAGGCGCGCCGCATAGGCCTCGAAATCCAGATCCGTCCAGGCCGGCAAGGCGCGCCGCAGCTCCGCCCGCGCTTGCGCCACGCGCCGCTTGCGGTCGATGGTCGAGTGCCCGCCGGCGAGCACGACCTCGGTCTCCCAATAGAGCGTGCGCAGAAGCTCCCCCTTCCAATTGTTCCAGACCCCCGGCCCGACGGCGCGAATGTCGCAGATCGTCACGACGAAGAGCATTTTCAGGCGCTCGAGCGTCTGAACTCGATTGGCGAAAGTGGCGATCGTCTTGCGGTCGCTCAGATCGCGCCGCTGCGCCGTGTCGGACATGATCAAATGATTTTCGACGAGCCAGGCGACGGTCTCGGCGTCGGCTTCCGAAAGGCCGAGGCGCGGACAAAGCGCGCGCGCGACCTCGGTTCCGGCCGCCGAGTGATCCTCCATCCGGCCTTTGGCTATGTCGTGCAGGAAGAGCGCGAGAATGACCGCCGTCCGATTGCTGATCGAAGGCAGGATTTCGCTCGCCAAAGGATGCTCACCCGGCAGCCTGTTCCGCTCGATGTCGGAGAGATTGCCGACCGCGCGCAGCAGATGTTCGTCAACCGTGTAATGATGATACATGTTGAACTGCATCAGCGCGACGATGCGGCCGAAATCGGGGACGAAACGGCCGAGAACGCCTGCCTCGTTCATCAGCCTCAGGACGATTTCCGGCGAGCAGCGCGAGGTCAGGATTTCGAGAAAAAGCCGGTTCGCTTCGGCGTTGGCGCGCAATTTCGCGTCGATGCGCTTCAAGGACAAGGTGACCAGTCGCGTCGCATCCGGGTGGATCGCCAGTCCATTGCGGTCGGCGACCCAGAACAGCCGGATCAGATTGACCGGATCGCGCGCGAAGACCTCGGGGCCGGCCACGGTGACGCGGCCGTTTTCAATGGTGAAGTCTCCGGTCGCGAACATCTCCGGCGTGCGCCGGCCCGGGCCGAATCGATCGAGCTCGGCATAGGGCTTGGCCTGCCTTTCCTCCAAGGCGGCGCAGACGATGGCGGTCAGGTCGCCGACATCCTTGGCGATCAGGAAATAATGCTTCATGAACCGTTCGACGCTGGCGAGCCCGCCGCGGGTGGAATAGCCGAGCCGCGCCGCGATCAGGCGCTGATGGTCGAAGGTCAGCCTCTCCTCGGCCCTTGCGGTGAGGAAATGAAGATGGCAGCGCACCCGCCACAAGAATTCCTCGCAGCGGCAAAACAGCCGATATTCGGCGCGCGAGAACAGGCCGGCGCCGACGAGATCCGCCGCCTCGCGCACGCGGTAGACATATTTTGCGATCCAAAACAGCGTGTTGAGATCGCGCAAGCCGCCTTTGCCCTCCTTGACGTTGGGCTCGACGAGATAGCGCGAGCGGCCGGCCCGGGCGACGCGGGCGTCGCGCTCGGCGAGCTTGGCGGCGACAAATTCCGCCGCGGTCCCGGCGACGATCTCGCGGTCGAAACGGGTTCGAAGGGTTTCGAACAGGCTTTTGTCGCCGAGCAGGAAGCGGGCTTCGAGCAAAGCGGTGCGAATTGTCATGTCCGCTCTGGCCTCGGCCAGGCATTCCTCAACCGAGCGGGTCGAATGTCCGACCTTCTGGCCGAGGTCCCAGAGGACGTAGAGAATGGCCTCGACCACGCGCTCGCCATGCGCGCGGGACGCGTCGGAGAGAAGGAACAGGAGATCTATGTCGGAGCCTGGCGCGAGAGTCGCGCGCCCGTAGCCGCCGACGGCTGCGACCACGCAAGCCCCGCGGTCCTCCGCTGGGTGGACGTAGGCGGTCACATAGTCATGGATCGCGCGGATCAGCTCGTCCTCGACATGGGCGAGCTGGCCGGCGCAGACGAGCCCTCCGCCGCGCGCTTCGAGCGCCTCCTGGGCCAGAGCGCGGCCGCGGTCCAACGCGGCGCGAAACAGCGCGATCACGCCCTTGCGCGCCTCGGCGACGGCGGCGCCCCCGGCATGGAGCGCGGCGATTTCGGCGCGAAGCGCGGCGCGGTCAAATAGCCCCGCCTGCGGCGGAATTATCCGGCCGCGCCGGCGCCGCGCCGGTGAAAGCGTCTCGAGCATGGCGATCATCCGGTCCGATTGCCGGCCGAGGGTCGCCGGCCGCCGCGCATCCGTCGCACGAACCAGTTGGATCTGGGTCGCCCATCGGCCAAGCGCAAGGCGGGCGCGGCCTTTCTTTTCGCCTCGATCGCGTCCCATGCGGCGGCGGCCAGATCGGGGCCGCCAACCCGCTTGATCGCCCTGATCCCCGTCGGGGAGGTCACATTGATCTCGGTGAGATTGCCATCGATGACGTCAATGCCGACGATGACCAGCCCGCGCCGCTTCAGCTCGGGGCCGATCGTCGCGCAGATTTCGCGTTCGCGGGGGGTGAATTCTGTCGGCGCGGCGGCCCCGCCCCGCACCATGTTCGAGCGAATGTCGTTTTCCGCCGGCACGCGGTTCACCGCGCCGGCCGCCGCGCCGTCGATGAGGATGATGCGCTTATCGCCTTCGCTCACCAGCGGCAGGAAGCGCTGGACCACCCATTGCTCGCGGAAGGTGGCCGCGAAAAGATCGTAAAGCGAGCCGAAATTCGGGTCTTTGCGGCTGATCTTGAAGACCGCGGCGCCGCCATGGCCGTGCAGCGGCTTCATCACCACATCGCCATGGGTCTCGCGAAACGCCGCGATGGCGTCCTTGTCGCGGGTGATCAGCGTCGGCGGCATCAGCTGCGGATAATTCATCACGAACAGCTTTTCTGGGGCGTTGCGCACGCTCGCCGGATCGTTGACGACGAGGGTCGTCGGCGGCAAAAGCTCGAGCAGATGGGTCGAGGTGATATAGGCCAGATCGAAGGGCGGGTCCTGGCGCAGCAGCACGACGTCCTGGGAGGCGAGATCGGTGGGCTTGGGTTCGCCCAGTATGAAATGCGCGCCTTCGACGTCGCGCACCTCGATCGGCGCCGCTCGCGCGACGACGCGGCCCTCGATGAGCGACAGCTTGTCGGGCGTGTAATAGATCAGCCTGTGCCCGCGCGCCTGCGCCTCCAGCATGAGCGCGAAGGTCGAATCGCCGGCGATATTGATCTTTTCGACAGGGTCCATCTGGACCGCGACGGTCAAGGACATGAACGCGCCTTCTCTCGCGGGGACATTCCCGGTTTGCCGCCAAGCATGGCGCATGGGAGAGGGAGGTTCGTCAAGGTCAGCGATTTCAGGCCTCGCCTGCGGCCGGCGCGCGTCGGGCAATTCTCTCCGAGCGGGAGGCCGCCCAGGATCAGGCCACCGCCTCGACAATGGTCGGGGCCGGCGCGGCCTCGATGCTGACGAGATCGCCAGCCGTCGCGATATTGAGGCTCATGTTCGCCGCTTTGGCGACGAGGCCCGGTGTAAAACGCCTGGATGCCATGCGCGTCGACCGAATTCTGTCCGGCGCCCGGCGAGGAGCTGCGGCACATGGCTCGCGAGCTTCGGCATTCGCGCCTTTCGCCGAGACGCGAGATGCGGATCGGCTTCCTCGGCCGCGCTTGTCCGTGCGACCGTGATGACGCCGCCGCGCGGGATCGCCGCCGCCGCGATGAGGCAGAGATTCAAGATCAGCTTGACCTTGTTCTTCGGCATCAGCGACGCGCGGCGCGTTCCATTCGAGCTTGCGTCTTCTGGTCGGCGAACAGGCCGCGCGCGACTTTTTCGGCGTCGCCCGTGTCGATCGAGGCGCCGGCCGAACCCGCCGCGCCAAAGGCGAGCCGGCAGAATTGCAGCCGCGCCGAGGCCGTCTCGCGCGCTCTTCTTGATGAGATCGAGCGCGAAGCCGCGCATTTCCGGCGTCCTTCTCGTCCTCGAGCACCTCGAGGCCGTTGACGATGGCGCCGACCGGGCTGATCACGTCATGGCAGACGCGCGAGCAAAGCAGCGCCGCGAGATCGAGGGAGTCGAGGGCGAATACCGTCATCTTGGCGTCCGTTCATGGGCTGGTTTGACGACCAATGCAGGGCGACGCTCCAGCTCTGGGCTTTCGCAGGGCGCCGAGCGGCGTCTGGAGCCGCGTCCGATTGCAATAGCATTCAAGCTCTTAAATTTTGGCTTCCGCGCGGCTGCAATTGCGATTTGATGGGTTCGGGCTGGAAAATCCACAGTTTTGCGCGCGCGGGTTTTCCCCGCCCAAAAGAAAAACGGCCCCAAGCATCGCTCGGGGCCGCCCTGTCTTTGCCTATCGATAAAGCCGTTCGGTCAGCCGAACTGGTTCATCGTGTTATGCGCGCCGCCGGCCTTCAGGGCCGCCTCGCCGGCGAAATATTCCTTGTGGTCGTCGCCGACGTCCGAGCCCGCCATGTTCTGATGCTTGACGCAGGCGATGCCCTGGCGAATTTCCTGGCGCTGAATATTGCGGACATAGCCGAGCATGCCCTGGTCGCCGAAATATTCCTTGGCCAGGTTGTCGGTGGACAAAGCCGCCGTGTGATAGGTCGGCAGGGTGATGAGATGGTGGAAAATCCCCGCCCGCTTCGAGCCCGCCGCCTGGAAGGTCCGGATTTGCTCGTCGGCCTCGGCCGCAAGCTCGGTGGAATCATAGTCGACGCTCATCAGGCCCGCGCGGTCATAGGCGGACACGTCCTTGCCGGCCGCCTTCCAGGCGTCATAGACCTGCTGGCGGAAATTCAGCGTCCAGTTGAACGAGGGCGAATTATTATAGACGAGCTTGGCGTTGGGAACGACGGCCCGGATGCGGTCCACCATGCCGGCGATCTGCTCGACATGCGGCTTTTCGGTCTCGATCCAAAGCAGGTCGGCGCCGTTTTGCAGCGAGGTGATGCTGTCGAGCACGCAGCGGTCCTCGCCGGTGCCGGGACGGAATTGATAGAGGTTGCTGGCGAGGCGCTTCGGCCGCAGCAGCTTGCCGTTGCGGTTGATGATGACGTCGCCGTTGCGGGCGTCGCCGGGCGCGACCTCCTCGCAGTCGAGGAAGGAATTATACTGGTCGCCGAGATCGCCCGGCTCGCGGCTGACCGCGATCTGCTGGGTGAGGCCGGCGCCGAGCGAATCGGTGCGGGTGACGATAATGCCGTCCTCGACGCCGAGCTCGAGAAAGGCGTAGCGGCAGGCGCGGACCTTGGCGAGAAAGACCTCATGTGGAACGGTGACCTTGCCGTCCTGATGGCCGCATTGCTTTTCATCCGACACCTGGTTCTCGATCTGGAGCGCGCAGGCGCCGGCTTCGATCATCTTCTTGGCCAGAAGATAGGTCGCCTCGGCATTGCCGAAGCCGGCGTCAATATCGGCGATGATCGGCACGACATGGGTCTGGAAATTATCGACCGAGGCTAGCAGCTGCTGCTCCTTGGCGCTGTCGCCGGCCGCGCGGGCGGCGTCGATCGCGCGGAATATGCCGCCGAGCTCGCGGGCGTCGGCCTGGCGCAGGAAGGTGTAGAGTTCCTCGATCAGCGCCGGCACGGAGGTTTTCTCGTGCATGGACTGGTCCGGCAGCGGGCCGAAGTCGGAGCGCAGCGCGGCGACCATCCAGCCGGACAGATAGAGATAGCGGCGGTCGGTCGTCCCGAAATGCTTTTTGATGGAGATCAGCTTCTGCTGGGCGATGAACCCGTGCCAGACGCCGAGCGACTGGGTGTAGAGCGCCGGATCGGAATCATAGGCGGCCATGTCCTTGCGCATGATGGCGGCGGTATATCTGGCGATGTCGAGGCCGGTGCGAAAGCAGTTTTGCAGACGCATGCGGGCGACCGACTCGGGGTTGACGCCGCTCCATGCGTCGCCGTAGCGCGCGACGAGCTGCTTCACCTCTGCGATCTGGCTTTGATATTCACCGGCCTGCCCCGCCTCGGGAATCTTGCTTTGATAGGTCATCATGCGCCTCTTGTCTGATCTGCGATGCTCTGGCCTTCGACGCTCTAGATTTTTGACGCTCTAGGTCTTCGACCCCAGGCGGCCTGCGGTGTTTTCCTCGGACCGCGCCAAATTCACATGAATTGACAAAATTCGCGGCGGGAAGGGGAAGGCCGAGCCTTATATATGCGAGAGCCCGTTGCGTCACCAAGGGATTTGCGGGGGAATAAAGTTTGTGTGTAAAGAGTTGACATTGTGATGGTGTCTATAGGTAAATATTTGTCATGTCCCAGGAAGCCTCCGCGCCACGCAAAATCTTCGCCGGGCCGCGGCTCAAGCGGCTGCGGCGCGAGCGCCAGCTGACCCAGGCGCGCATGGCCGACGAGCTCGATGTCTCTCCGAGCTATCTGAACCTGATGGAGCGCAATCAGCGGCCGATCACCGTCCAGGTCCTGATCCGGCTCGCCGATGTCTATGGCGTCGATCCGCGCGATTTCATGGAGGGCGAGGGCGAGCAGGCCATTGGCGAGCTGGAGCAAATTCTCGCCGACCCCCTGTTTCGCGACGCGGCGGTTCCGCGCGCCGAAATTCGCGACGCGGCCGAACATTCGCCGGCGCTTCTCGCCGCCATGGTCAGGCTCTATCGCGCCTACGCCTCGGCCAGGGAGGCAAGCAATGAT
>CAWESJ010000229.1:0-7379 GCA_963811015.1 uncultured Alphaproteobacteria bacterium
GGCGCCGCCGGCGCGAACAAGCTCGTCGGGGTCCTGCCCGTCCGGCAGGAGGGCGAAGCGCAGCGAGCGGCCGGGGCCGATCAGCGGCAGGGCCATGTCGATCGCCCGATAGGCGGCCTTGCGGCCGGCCCGATCGCCATCGAAGCAGAGAATCGGCTCCTCCGCCATTTTCCACAAAAGCTCGCATTGATCCGGCGTCAAAGCGGTGCCGAGCGGCGCGACGGCCGAGGCGAAGCCCGCCTGCGCCAGCGAAATCACATCGACATAGCCCTCGACAACCACCAGCGTTCCGGCGTCATGCGCGGCCTTGCGGGCGTCATGATGGTTGTAAAGGACGGAGCCTTTGTGAAACAGGCTCGTTTCCGGCGAGTTCAAATATTTCGCCGGAACGTCCTTGGCGAGCGCGCGGCCGCCGAAGGCGATGACCCGTCCGGCGCGATCGCAGATCGGAAACATGATCCGGTCGCGAAAACGGTCATAGGGGACGGCGATCTCTTCGCCATGGATCAAAAGGCCTGCTTCGATCATCGCCTGCGCCGGGACGCCCTTGGCGGCGAGATGATCGCGCAAGGCGTATTTCTCGCCAAGCGCATAGCCCAGGCGGAAGCGGGACTGGGTTTCCGGGGAAAGTCCGCGCTGATCGAGATAGGCCCGCGCCTTCGCGCCGGATCGTCCCTTGAGCTCGGCTTCGAAATAGGCGGCCGCGAGGTCGAGGACCTCATAGAGGCTCGCGCGCTCTTTTTCCTGCGCCTCGGCCTCGCGCGAGAGCTGCGGCAAGGGCAATCCGGCGTCCTGGGCGAGGCGTTCGACCGCCTCGGGGAAGGAAACGCCGTCGGTCTGCATGACGAAATCGAAAATATTGCCGTTCTTGCCGGAGGAGAAATCGAACCAGGCCATTTTCTGGTCATTGACGAAGAAAGAGGGCGTCTTTTCGGTGTTGAACGGCGACAGGCCCTTCCATTCGCGGCCGGATTTGGTCAGCTTGACGCGCCGGCGCACGACTTCGGAGACCGGCAGCCTCGCTTTGATGTCGTCAAGAAAGGATGGCGGAAATCGCATGGGCGGAGCTTAGCCTGATTTGATCCGTTTGGGCGCGCCGAATTAAGCCCCGCCAGCCTTGTCCTTGATATGCACAGAGCATTTGACAGATTGGGCGCGATTTTTCACGCGGGCGCGGGCCTCCTGGCCGCTGGAAGTTACATTGCTCTACCGGGCGATGCGGTCCGGAGCCTGGCCGCGCGCCTCGGCGAGGCGATCGAAGCGGCGCTGAAAGCTGCCGAGCCCCATGGTGTCTGAGCGCAGCTCAATAATAAAGTCATGCAGCTCCGCCGCCGGCGCCAGCGCCTCGACATCGTCCCAGCCAGGCCAGCCGGGCTTTTCCATATAGCCGAGGATTTGACCGCGCCGGCCGGACAGCAGCCGTTGCGCCGCGGCGGTGAAGCTGTTTGGGACGCTGACCGTCACATGGTCGATCGGCTCGAGCAAAACCGGCTCGGCCTTGGCGAGGCCTTCGCCGACCGCCATGCGCGTCGCCGTCTTGAACGCCATTTCCGAACTGTCCACGGCATGAAACGATCCGTCGACCAGGGCGACGCCGACATCGACCACGGGATAGCCGAACGGACCCTTCAGCATCGCCTCTTCGGCGGCGTCGCGGACCGCCGGGATATATTGCCTCGGCACCGCGCCGCCGACGATCTTATCGGTGAACAGGAAGCCTGCGCCGCGCGGGCGCGGCTCGATCTCCAATTTGACGTCGGCGAACTGGCCATGGCCGCCGGTCTGGCGCTTGAACTCGAATGCTGCGAGACCGCCCTGCCTGATCGTTTCCTTATAGGCGATCCTCGGCGCGCCGACGGCGACCTGAAGGTTATAGACCGCCGCCAAACGCTCGATCGCCGCATTGAGGTGGATCTCGCCCCGCCCCATCAGGAGCATGTCGCCGGTTTCGCTATTATGCTCGAGGCTGAGGGAGGGGTCCTCCTCGACAAGCTTGTGCAGGGCGCTCGAGAGCTTCACGTCGTCTTTGCGGTCCTTCGCCGCCACGGCGAGCGCATAAAGCGGCGCCGGCGGCGCGGGGAAGGGAAGCGACGCCCCGGCGCCCGCGTCGCCGAGAACGGCCCCGGTCGCGATCCCTTCGAGCCGGCCGAGCGCGACAAGCTCGCCGGCGTCGGCTTGCGGCGTCCTCGCCGGCTCGCCGCTCACAAAGCGGGAAACGCCGCCGACGCGCACGCCGTCGAAGCTCGCGCCGTCGCGCAACGCGCCGCGCCAGATCCGGCCATAGGCGAGCTTTCCGGCCTGGACGGTCTTGAAGATTTGAACCAGCGCCTGGTCTCCCGCGGCGATCCCATGGCGCGCGGCGGTCACGCGCGAGTCCGGCGCGTCATGCCGCAAGGCCTTCCACAGGCGCGCGATTCCATGCCCTTGCGCGGCCGAGCCGAGCAGGACTTCGACGATCGCGCCCGCCGCCTGGTCCTTGCGCAAATGCTGGTAGATCTCAGCCGACGTCGGAATCTCGTCTTCGAGCAGCTTCTCCATGAGCGCGTCGTCCTGGTCGGCGAGCGCCTCGGTCAGGCCGGCGAGGGCCTCCTTTTCGGGCTCGCGCATGGCCGCCGGCAATTCGATCAGCTCCGAGCTTTGCTTTGCGCGATAGCGGTAGGCGCGCTCGGCAACGACATCGACGAAGCCGACCACCGCCTCGTCTTCGCGGATCGGGATCTGACGCAGCAGCAGCGGATGCTTCGAATGGATCTGGAGGCCGGCGAGCATGTCGCGGACGGAGCCCGCAAGCGAATCGATCTTGTTGACGAAAATGAAGTGAGGAAGCCCGCTTTCGTCAAGCTCGCGCAAGAGCAGCGGCAGGCTTGACGCGCGATCAGCGGCGGGCTCGCAAACGACGACCGCGAGATCGACCGCGCTCAAGGCGCAGGCGGCGTCGAAGGCGAATTCCAGGGAGCCGGGGCAATCCAGGATCGACCAGCGATCGCCCAAATATGTGCAATGGCCAAGGCGGAGCTCGGTGCTCATCGTCCGGCTGCGGGCGTCGCCGGATCGCTTGAGCGGCGCGCCGGCCTCGGCCATAAGCGCTTCGAACAAGGTCGATTTGCCGCTTCCATAGGGGCCGATAAGAGCGATCGCGCGCGGCCCCGACGCAGCGATCTTCGCAGAGGATTCTGTCATGACGGCGTCCTCCTTCCTCCATCGGGGCTGTCGCTTGGCGCAACCCCGGATTGGCGCGACCCCGGCAAGGCTAGAACTGCGTCACACGGCCAAAGGATCCAGGACTTTGTCGAAACCAGGCTTGGCCCTGCGCCGATGAAGCTGACGCCGCGCAGCGCTTACGCTGAGAGCGCGTTCCAATAAATTTTGCGCCGAGGCTTTTGGCGCGCGCTCCAGCGCTTAAATATGATTTGTCCGAGCGGAACGGGGGCGTCCGCGCAGGGCGAGGACGGGCCGACAGCCGGATCCGAAGCCATGCAGCGCCTCGACACAATCGACCAACCGCCGCCGGGGGCCGCTCCGGATTGGACGATTCCACAGCGGTTCGACGCCTATGACGCGGCCGAGCATCGCGTCTGGGTTGCGCTTTACGACCGCCAGGCCGAGATCCTTCCCGGGCGCGCCTGCGACGCCTTTCTGCATGGGCTCGACGCGCTTGATCTTCATGGCGCGGGCATTCCCGACTTTCGCCGCCTGAACGAGCGCCTCGCCGCGCTCACGGGCTGGCGCGTCGCAGCGGTTCCGGGCCTCGTGCCGGACGCGGTTTTCTTCGACCATCTCGCGCATCGGCGTTTTCCCGCCGCCAATTTCATTCGCCGCGCCGACCAGCTCGACTATCTTCAGGAGCCCGACGTCTTTCATGACGTCTTCGGCCATGTGCCGCTTCTCACCGATCCGGCCTTCGCGGATTATATGCAGGCCTATGGCGAAGGCGGCCTTCGCGCGCTCGGGCTCGGGCGCCTGCATAATCTGGCGCGGCTTTATTGGTATACGGTCGAGTTCGGCCTGATGGCGACGAAGGCGGGCCTCAGGATCTATGGCGCGGGGATCGCCTCGTCCCGGACCGAGTTCGATCTTCGCGCGCGACTCCGCCTCGCCGCATCGGGTCGCCTTCGATCTCGAGCGGGTGATGCGCACGCCTTACCGCATCGACGATTTCCAGCAGATTTATTTCGTCATTCCCTCGCTGCAATGGCTGCTCGACGCAACCCTCAAGACCGATTTCGCCCCGCTTTACGCAAGGCTCGCCGATGCGCCGGACCTGGAGATCGTGGCGATCGCGCCGGGCGACACGGTCATCTCGCGCGGGACGCAGGCCTATGCGCATGGCCTGGTCGATCGATGCGCCTGACGCCGGCCTCTCATTGGTTCGAGACGGATCGCATGGAGCTGCGGATTTTCATTCGGCGGCTCTCATAAAAGGACGACGAAGAATGGACCCTTTTCCGCATGATGCGCCGCCAGCCGAGATCAGCGCCGACAATCCGGCCGGAACCGACGGCTTCGAATTCGTGGAGTTCGCCCATCCGCGGCCGCAGGCGCTGGCGGCGCTGTTCGAGCGGATGGGCTTTACCCGCGTCGCGCGCAGCAGGTCGCGCCCGATCGATCTTTATCGGCAGGGCGACGTCACTTATATTCTGAACGCCGACAAAGACAGTTTCGGCGGCCGTTTCGCCGATGTTCACGGCCCTTCGGCGCCCTCCATGGCTTGGCGCGTCGTCGATTCCGCGCGCGCCTTCGCTTATGCGGTGGCGATGGGCGCCGAACCCTATTGCGGCGAAGGCGGCGCGAAGACGCTCGACGTCCCGGCGATCATGGGCATAGGCGGCAGCCTGATCTATTTTATCGACCGCTATGGCGACAAAGGCTCGCCCTATGCGGGCGCCTTCGACTGGCTCGGCGAAGAAGATCCAAAGCCGCTCGGCAGCGGTGTGGCATATCTCGATCATCTGACCAACAACGTCTTTCGCGGCGATATGGAGCGCTGGTATCGCTTCTATCAAGGCCTCTTCAATTTCCGCCAGATCCGCTATTTCGACATTGAGGGAAAAAAGACCGGCCTCGTCTCGCGCGCCTTGACGAGCCCCTGCGGCAAGATCCGCATCCCCCTCAACGAATCCGCCGACGACAAGAGCCAGATCGAGGAATATCTGCATCAATACAAAGGTGAGGGCATTCAGCATATCGCCTGCGGCTGCCTGAACGTCTACGAGACCGTGCGCAGCCTCGCCGCGCGGGGCCTCGAATTCATGCCGCCCCCGCTCGACGCTTATTATGAGGGCGTCGACGCGAGGCTGCCCGGCCATGGCGAGCCGCTGGAGGATTTGCGCGCCTGCGGCCTTCTCATCGACGGCGCAAGCGTCGAGGGCGGGCGGCCGAAGCTCCTGCTGCAGATCTTCTCGAAGACGGTGATCGGCCCGATCTTTTTTGAGTTCATTCAACGCAAGGGCGACGAAGGTTTCGGCGAAGGAAATTTCCGCGCCTTGTTCGAGTCGATCGAACAGGACCAGATCCGCCGCGGCGCGCTCACCGCTTAGACAGTGCTACAAGTTCTTCAACCGGACGCATGCGATGGCGCGGCGCGACCTGGACTTGCGCGGGAACCAATGGCCGGCGGGCGAATTTGACGCTAAGCTTGCCTTCGGGGAGGGGCTCGCCATGCCCGACACTTACATGCACGGCTTCGGCAATGAGTTCGAGACCGAAGCTTTGCCGGGCGCCTTGCCGCAGGGGCAGAACTCGCCGCAGCGCTGCGCCTACGGGCTTTACGCCGAACAAGTGTCGGGTTCGCCCTTCACCGCGCCGCGCGGCTCCAACGCTCGTTCCTGGCTCTACCGCATTCGTCCTTCCGTCAAGCACGCCGGCCATTTCGCCCGGATCGTCATGCGCCATTGGAAGAGCGCGCCGGATATCGACGACCACGGCCTGCCGCTCGGCCCCTTGCGCTGGGGGCCGCCGCCAATATCTAGCGAGCCGCTCACTTTCGTGACCGGCATGCGCACGATGACGACCGCGGGCGACGTCAACACGCAGACCGGGATGGCGGCGCATATCTACCATGTCACCGAGGCGATGACGGATGATTATTTCTACAACGCCGACGGCGAATTGCTGATCGCGCCGCAGCAGGGCGGCCTCGACATCGCCACGGAGCTTGGCCGCATCATGATCGAGCCCGGCGAAATCGCCGTCCTTCCGCGCGGGCTGAAGTTCAAGGTCGGCCTTGTTGAAGGACCTTCGCGCGGCTATGTCTGCGAGAATTACGGCGCCAAATTCACGCTCCCCGAACGCGGGCCGATCGGCGCCAATTGCCTTGCGAACAGGCGCGATTTCAAGACCCCCACGGCATGGTACGAGGACAAGGAGACGCCCTGCCGCCTCACCGTCAAATGGTGCGGCGGGTTTCATCGCACGGAAATCGGCCATTCGCCGCTCGACGTTGTGGCCTGGCATGGCAATTACGCGCCCTACAAATATGACCTGCGCAATTTCGCGCCGATCGGCGCGCTTCTGTTCGATCATCCCGACCCGTCCATCTACACGGTGTTGACGGCGCCTTCAGGCGAGGCGGGCGTGGCCAATGTGGATTTCGTGATCTTTTCGGAGCGCTGGCTCGTGGCCGAGCATTCGTTTCGCCCGCCGTGGTATCATGTCAACGTCATGAGCGAATTCATGGGCCTGATCCATGGCCAATATGACGCCAAGGCGCAGGGCTTCGCGCCGGGCGGCGTCTCGCTGCATAATTGCATGCTGCCGCACGGACCCGACAAGGAGGCTTTCGACAAGGCGAGCTTCGCCGAGCTGAAGCCGGAAAAGCTCGCCGATACGCTGGCTTTCATGTTCGAGACCCGCTACCCGCAACATGTGACCGAATACGCCGCCAAGCTGCCGACTTTGCAAAGCGACTACATCGACTGCTGGCGCGGCTTGGACCGGCATTTCGATCCTAAGCGTCGGGACTGGAGTGGCCCATGAAACTCGCGACGCTCCACAACGGCCGGCGCGACGGAAGGCTCGTCGTCGTCTCGCGCGACGTGACGCGGGCGACCGACGCCGGCGCCGCGGCGGCGACCCTTCAGGATGCGCTCGACGATTGGGCGCGCGTCTCGCCGAGCCTCGCGGCGCTCGCGGCGCAGCTTGAAATCGGCGCCGTTCCGGCCGAGCGCTTTCACGAGCATGACGCGCTCTCGCCGCTGCCGCGCGCGTTTCAATGGCTTGACGGCTCCGCCTATGTCAACCATGTCGAGCTGGTGCGCAAGGCGCGCGGCGCCCCGATGCCGGCGAGCTTCTGGACCGATCCGCTGATGTATCAGGGCGGATCGGACGCGTTTCTTGCGCCGCGCGCGCCGATCTTGATCGCCGACGAAGGTTTCGGCCTT
>CAWESJ010000230.1:0-10026 GCA_963811015.1 uncultured Alphaproteobacteria bacterium
GTGCCCTTCCACGTCTACTTCATTCGTCGCTGCTCTTGTTCTTCGTCGGCGGAAAGCGAGGCCGGCCCCAGATCGGCTTGTGGAAGGCGAGCCAGACGGGTCCTGGCCCCGCGAATTGCGCCGCCGAAAATTGGCGCCGATACTTTTCCGCCTGGGCCGGATCGGCCTTGAACTCATTCGCCTCCGAGACGTCGAAGACGAGCAGCGTGACGCCGCCGAGATCGACCGCGTAGGGCGGCGCGGAGACGGGGCAGGCGCCGCCCGGCTGAGCCGGAAAAGGATCGACCAGGGCGCCAAAGCCCTTGCCGCTGCGGGCGCAGATTTCATGATTGCCGCGCACGAAAACAAATGGCGCGGAGGCGAGCAGGGCTTCCGCCGGCTTGAAGAAATCCGCCTCCCAGGCGTCCCATGAATCGCCGGACGGGGAGCCGGCGCAACCCTTGCGCGCCGCCGGGCAGGCCGTCTCGCGATAGAGCAGATCGCCGAGATGCAGCACGAGATCGGGCTTCAGCTCCGCCGCGACGTCGGCGACGAGGCGGAACGGCCAGGCCGAGATGTCATTGCAGTCCTGAGCCGCGCCCTTCTTCAGCCGGCAGCCGGTGTCGCCAATGAGCAAGATGCGGTCGATCCTCGGTTTTGGCGCCGGCAGGGGGACTTGATCGATCAGAATTTCGGCGGCGTCCTTCGGAAGCGCCAAGGCGCAGACGCGAACCGGGAAATCGTCGCGCGGCGCGCTGCGTTCGGCCATGGCGGCGGGGCGGCCGTCGACCGAGGCCTCGGGACAGGCGGGCTCGCGGGTGACGGCGCGCGCTTCCGTTCCGGCCGGCGTGCGCTCAATCCAATGGTAAAGGTCGCGGGCTTGCGCCATGGGCGCGATCGCGGCCGAGATCGCCGCGAGAAGCGCGGGCATCCAGATCATTGGTCGAGCGTGAGGCGGCATGCGGCGGGGACTCGGCGTTTCGAAGGGGGGACCTTTCTCATCGGCGGACATCGCGCGCTTTGCAATCAAAATCCCCTCGCCGCGCCCGGCTTGGCCGCGCCGGCGGCGAGAAGGCCGCTTTTTCGCGCGCTTCCTCATTGACAAAATGGAAGGCCGCCACGTATCAGGACGCTAAGGCCCTGGTGGCGGAATTGGTAGACGCGCTGGTTTCAGGTACCAGTGGTGAAAGCCGTGGAGGTTCGAGTCCTCTCCAGGGCACCAAAGCGGCGCGCGAAATCGTCGCGCGTTCGGCGGCTCGAGGCGATGGGCGTTTCCCTTCAGAGCTTTGCGCGAAGGCGCGCGGTTGCGCCTCATGCTTGGTCTTCGCTCGTTTTTTGGTCTTTGTGCGTTTTTTCAAGAGAGCAGGGCTGGCCGCGCGCGATGACCATCCGCCTCCATCAAGGCGATCTGCCTGATGACGCCGCTTTCGGCGACAGCGTCGCGATCGACACCGAAACGCTCGGCCTCGTCCCGCATCGCGACCGGCTTTGCCTGGTCCAGCTGTCGCGCGGCGACGGGACCGCGGATCTCGTGCAAATCGGCGCGGGCCAGAAGCATGCGCCAAACCTCGAGCGGCTTCTGGCCGATCCGAAAACCATCAAGCTGTTTCATTTCGCGCGTTTCGACATAGCGGTCCTCTACAAGACCTTCGGCGTGATGGCCGAGCCCCTCTACTGCACCAAGATCGCGTCCAAGCTGGTTCGCACCTATACCGACCGGCATGGCTTGAAGGATCTGTCGCGCGAGCTTCTCGGCATCGATCTGTCGAAGCAGCAGCAATCGTCGGATTGGGGCGCGGCCGTCCTGTCCGAAGCCCAGATCGCCTATGCGGCCTCCGACGTGCTGCATCTGCATGCGCTGCGCGAGCGTCTCGACGCGATGCTGGCGCGGGAAAACCGCGCCGATCTCGCCAAAGCCTGCTTCGGCTTTCTGCCGGCGCGGGCGCGCCTCGACCTCCTCGGCTGGGCCGACGCGGACATATTCTCGCATCAATAGGCGAGCTCCGCCGCGCGGCGAGCCTTGACTTCGCCTTGCTTGCTTGCTGTTTAAGCGAAACGCTCGGTCCGGCTCCCGTCGAGCTCCGGCTCGCCCTTACGGAATTGAAGCTCTTTAGAATGACGAAAGTCTCCGACAGCTCGGATTGGCCGTCCGATCGCCCGAAGGGCGGGCCGAAAGCCGCCGCCGGCCGGCGGCCGAGCGACCGGCTCGACCTGACGGCGCCGGTTTGGCGCGGCGACTATAAGGAGGCCGGCCAGCATAGCGCGCGGGTGCGCCTCCTGCGCTGGGTGATGGCGGGCGGCGCCGGCGTCGCCATCGCCTTGATCCTGGCGCTCGCCCTGTTCGACCCGTTTCGTCGCCTGCCGAAAAATATTTCGATCGGGGAGGTTTACCTCCAGGGCACGCGCGTCACAGTCGCTTCGCCGAAAATATCCGGCTTCCAGACCGACGGCCGCCCCTATGAGGTCAAGGCGGGCTCGGGCGTCCAGGACACGCTGACGCCGAGCATACTCGAGCTCTCCGACATCGACGCTCGGATCGGGATGATGGACGCCTCGACCGTTCAGGTGACGGCGGCGCATGGCGTATATGACGGGAAGCAGCAAAAAATGGTGCTGCAGGGCGATGTCCGAATTTGGAACAAGATTGGCTATGACATTCGCGCGACCACCACGACGATCGATCTCCAGGGCGGCGCGCTCGGCTCAAACGAACCGGTCACCGTCATTCTCAACGGCGGCGCGATTTCCGCCAACCAGATGGACATAAGGGACAGTGGCCACAAGGTCTCGTTCGAGGGCGCGGTCAGATCGCTGATTGAGCAGGCGTCCGGCGAGGCCGAACCGGCGGATGTCACGGCGGGCCAGGAGAAATGATCGCGACCTGGCGGGTTTGGCCGTCGCGGCGATCGGCCGCCGCGGCGCTTGCCTTCGGCTTGGCGCTTCTTTGCGCCGAGGCCCCCGATTTGGCCTGCTCCGCCGCGCCCGCGCAGAAGGCGAATTCCGGCGTGATCCTGCCCGGAGGCAATGGCAAGGAGCCGATCAGCGTCGACGCCGGCAAGCTGGACTATTTCGACAAGGAGCAAAAGCTCGTCTATACGGGCAATGTCGTCGCGACGCAGGGAGAGAGCAAACTCAAGGCCGCGACGCTGGTCATTTACCTGACACCCAAGGACCCCGGCGAGGCCGCCGGAGCGCCGTCCTCGGCGAGCCAGGTGCGGCGCATGGAGGCGGTCGGGCCGGTCACCATCACATCGAAGGACCAGATTGGCACCGGCGACAGCGGAATATATGAAAAATCGGACAATAAAGTTTATTTGAACGGCAATGTAACTTTGACCCAAGGGGCCAATGTCACAAAAGGCGACAAATTGGTTTATGATTTAAACACCAGCCAAGCCGTTGTGACCGGCCGCGTGAGGAGCATGTTTCTGCCGAGCGGGTCCGACGAGTCCAACCGCAAAAAGCCGGTGAAAACGGAATAGCGCGGGCGCGGGAACGCCAAAGCGGCCCGCGCGGCTTGCCGCTTTGGCGTTGCGGCGCCCGCCGCCGCGGCATTGGCCCCGCCGCCGCAGCGTTGAATAAATTTAGACCTTTTTTTGCATCTGTGGCAAAAGCCGGACATGCCGGGGCGGACGATGAAAGGCGCGACCGCTCCTCGACGCGGAACGAACGCGCTCCAGATCAATAAGTTGGCGCATGTTCTGATCGAAGAAGTTGATCAACTTTTTCGGAACATGCTTGTGCGATCCATCGTCCGCGCTTTCCTTGGTCGGGGAGCCGGCCGGAGGCTCGGGCGGGCGGGCCGAGACTTGATGAAGGACCCTTCCGCTTTGCGTCTGCGCTCGCTTCTTTCGCCTTTTTCCGCGCTGACGCGGCTTCGCGGCCTCAACGCCCGAGGCGCTAGGCGCCGGGCGGTCGGAGCCGCCGGATTGGGCGACTGGCTTATCATGGACAAGTCCGCCATCGCGGAGGCGTCAGCCGCCGAGAGCCCGGAGTGGCGCGAATCCGCGCATTCGGAGACTCAGGGGCGAAGATCGGCTTTCGATGAGCCTTACGAAGGCGCCCCGCGCGCGCCGGAACCGAACAGGGCTGGGCTTCTCGCGGTTCGCCATTTGCGCAAGGCCTATAAGGCGCGCCGGGTGGTCGAAGACGTCAGCATGCTCGTGCGGCGCGGCGAGGCCGTCGGGCTTCTCGGACCGAACGGCGCCGGCAAGACGACGCTGTTTTACATGATCACCGGGCTCATCCGGCCCGACGGCGGCGCGATCGAACTCGACGGCCATGACGTGACGCGGCTCCCGATGTATCGGCGGGCGCGCCTCGGCATCGGCTATCTGCCGCAGGAGGCCTCTATCTTCAGAGGCCTCAGCGTCGAGGACAATATCATGGCGGTGCTCGAAATCACCCAGCCGGATCGGCGCAAGCGGCGGATCGAGCTCGACGCCTTGCTCGAGGAGTTCGACATCACGCGGCTGCGCAAGACGCCTTCGATCGCGCTCTCCGGCGGCGAGCGCCGGCGCTGCGAAATCGCCCGGGCCTTGGCCGGCCGGCCGTCCTTCATGCTGCTCGACGAGCCTTTCGCCGGCGTCGATCCGATCGCGATCGGCGATATTCAGCTTCTTGTGCGGCATTTGAAGCAGCGCGGGATCGGCGTGCTAATCACCGACCATAATGTGCGCGAAACGCTCGGCCTGATCGACCGCGCCTATATCATCCATTCGGGCCGCGTCCTGACCGAGGGCGCGCCTGCCGAGATCGTCGTCCATCCGGACGTGCGCCGCTACTATCTCGGCGAGGACTTCCGCCTCTAGAGCATGTTCCGGTTGGATCGAAAACTGTCAATCAAGATCAAGGCGTTGGAACTTGCCGCGAAGGGAGGCGCGGCGCGTCGCCGCGCAAACTTGATTGACGGATTTGCGAAAAATTTCGAAATAAGATTGCATTTGGCGGCGAGATCCGCATAATTTGTGCTATAAGCAAAAAACAGGCCGATGAAATTGTCGGCTTGCCGACTTCCCTGTTCAGAGTCGATTCAGAGAGACATGGCGCTTTCAACGAAGCTCATCATGCGCCAGGGCCAGTCCCTGGTGATGACGCCTCAGCTCTTGCAGGCGATCAAGCTGCTGCAATTCTCGAATATCGAGCTCACCGCCTTCGTCCAGGATGAGCTCGAGCGCAACCCCTTGCTCGAGCGCGCCGAGGATGCGCCCGCGGACCCGCGCGACCCCGCCGCCGGCTTCGAGGGCGGGGGCGAGCCGATCGCGAGCCCGGCCAGCCAGGATTTCAACGAGGCGAGCGAAGCCGAGTGGAATTCGGAGTCCTTCGCGACCGATCGCGGCGCGCTCGAGGCGAGCCTTGGCACGGAATTATCCAACACTTTTGACGATGACCGCGCCCCGACGCCTGCGCGAATATCGCGAGACTTTCGAGGCGTCCGGGCTGTCGGCGACCTCTTGGTCCGGCTCGACGGGCGGCAGCGGCGGCGGCGATGGCGAGGCGGCCAATCTCGAGGCCTATGTCGCCGCCGAAACCAATCTCAAGGATCATCTCATCGCGCAACTGGCCTTCGCCACGACCGATCCCGCCGACCGGATGATCGGCCAAGTCCTGATCGACGCGATCGACGACGCCGGCTATCTCGCCAATTCGACGAGCGAGATCGCCGCCCGCCTCCATGCGCCGATCGAACGGATCGAGCGCGTTCTGGCGATCATTCACGGATTTGATCCGTCGGGCGTCGGCGCGCGCGACCTCGCCGAATGCCTCGCCATCCAATTGCGCGAACGCGATCGCTTCGATCCCGCCATGAAGGCGCTCGTCGCCAATCTCGGCCTTTTGGCGAAGCGTGATTTCGCCGCGCTGCGGAAGATTTGCAATGTCGATGAGGAAGACATCGCCGACATGCTGGCCGAGATCAAGCGGCTCGACCCGAAGCCCGGGCGGGCCTTCGGCGGCGGCTCAATTCAGCCTCTCGTGCCGGACGTCATCGTGCGGCCGCTGCCGGACGGCTCCTGGTATGTCGAGCTCAACACGGAGGTGCTGCCGCGCGTTCTCGTCAATCATTCTTACGCGACGCGGATCACCAAGGCCAAATCCAATGAAGCCGACCGCAATTTCATGTCGACATGCCTGCAGACCGCGAATTGGCTGACCAAAAGCCTCGAGCAGAGGGCCCGGACGATTCTCAAGGTTTCGAGCGAGATCGTGCGCCAGCAGGACGCTTTCTTCGCGCATGGGGTCGAGCATTTGCGGCCGCTGAACCTCAAGACGATCGCGGAAGCGATCGGCATGCATGAATCGACCGTGTCGCGCGTGACCTCGAACAAATATATGGCGACTCCGCGCGGCCTCTTCGAGCTCAAATATTTCTTCACCGCCTCGATCGCGTCGCAAGACGGTGGCGACGCCCATTCGGCGGAATCGGTGCGCTTCCGGATCAGGCAGATGATCGATCAGGAGAGCCCAGCTGAGATTTTGTCCGACGATGCGATCGTCGCCAAGCTCAAGGAGGTCAATATAAGCATCGCCCGCCGCACCGTCGCGAAATATCGCGAAAGCCTGAAATTGCCGTCATCGGTGGAGCGGCGACGTCTGAAGGCGTGAACGGCGGGCACTGGCGCTCCGGCGTCGGGGCGATTTTCCGTCAGTAGACCCGGCGGTGGACGACGACGCCGTGGTGATAGGGCCGGTAGACAGGGCGTCTGGCGACGACCGCCCGCCCGTGCGGCCCGACGCAGCCGGCGCGATAGACGCCTCGGGCGCAGACGACGGCGTTGGCCTCGCTCACCAAGGCCGTCTCGGCCCCGACCGAAACGAGGGCTACGAGTGAAATGAGCGTTGCGAGCTTCATTTTGAATATTCCTCCCCGTTCTTCATTGGCCGCGCGGCGTTGGGCTGGCGTCACGCTTGTTTGAGCTCAGCGATCCGCAGCGGGACCGGCGGATGCGAATAATAAAACAGCGCGTAGACCCTGTCCGGCGTCAGGGTCGAGAGATTATCGCGCGAAAGCTTGGTCAGGGCGCTGATCATGGGCTCTGCGCCGACCATCTTCCGGGCGAAACCGTCGGCCTGGAACTCGGCGCGACGCGACAGCCAGCTCGTCAAGGGTGAAAGCAGGTGCAGGACCGGCCCCATCGCGGTCAGGATGATCACCAGGACGAGGCCAGGATCGTCGGGCAGGCCGAATTGCGCCGCGAGCCCGCCGGCCGCGAAAGCCCAATGGAGAACCGCGAAACCGAGAAAGGCGAGCGCGGCCGATTGCGCGATGCGCTGGCCTATATGGCCTAGCTTATAATGTCCGAGCTCATGCGCCAGAATTGAACTCGATCTCCTCCGGCGTATGTTTCTCGAGAAGGGTGTCGAAGAAAACAATGCGCTTGGCCCTGCCGAAGCCGGAAAAATAGGCGTTGCCATGGGTCGAGCGCTTGGAGGCGTCAATGACGAAGAGCCCGTTCGAACTCGAAGCCGCATCTGGCGAGCAAAGCTTCGATCCGCGCTTTCATCGGCCCGTCGGCCATGGGCGTGAACCTATTGAACAAAGGCGCGATGAAGGTTGGATAAATCACGGTCATGGCGATCATGACCGCCATCAATCCAGCCCAGCCGAGGAGCCACCAAGACTGGGGCAGCGGCGCGAGAAGCGCGAACAATCCGTAAAGCAAGGGGCGCCGAAGAGAAGCTGCAGCGCGGCGCCCTTGGCGCGATCGCGCGGAAGATCACGGCGTGGTACGGTTGAAGCCGAATTGGGCTTCCAGCCCGAACGTTTTGACGATCGAGAAGGGAAGATGCAGCGCCGCGCCGAGGCGCCGCGACGCCAGCGCCAGCGCGACGCTGCGGGTCATGTCCAGCGGAACGAGCGCCGCGATGGCGGCGTAAAGCGGGGCCAGCAGCACGGTCAGCCAGAGCGACGCTGAGGATCGTATCAAAGACTGTCGTCGCCAGCCCGAAGCGCGATGTTCGCCAGCGTGTAATCGGCGGCGCGCTGATGGTCCGCCAGGCTCACCTGACCGGCGAAATCGGACGGCACCTGCGCGCGATGCGCGGCCACTGACGCCGCCTGACGCCGCTTCAGATAGACGCCGAGCGCGCCGGAGAGGAAAATCGCGGCGTAAATTGACGTAACGATCGGGGTCATAGCGCCTGTCCGAAACATGCTGACCACGCCGATATAGGTCGCGCCGCGCGAATTGCGAGCAGGCTGAGCGCCTCGGCCGAAGCCGCCGCCAGCTTTTCCGGGCTCAGGCGCCCAAAACCCCTTACGCGCTCGCGGCCTGTTTCTTGACGATCTCGCGCTTGATCGCGAGCGCGCCGGCCGACAGGTCGCCGTCGGCGGCCTTGGCAAGAAAGGCGTCGAGGCCGCCGCGATGCTCGACCGAGCGAAGCGCCGCCGCGGTCACGCGAAAGCGAAGCTTGCGCTGGAGCGCGTCGGAGATCAGCGTCACATTGCAGAGGTTCGGCAGGAACCGCGTCCGCGTCTTGTGGTTCGAATGGCTGACCAGATTGCCGGTCTGCACGGCTTTCCCGGTCAATTCGCAGCGGCGGGACATGGGTTTTCCTCTTAAAAAATCAGGGCTGCGCCGCATCGGTCCCAATGCAGCCCTCAGCCTGCGGCCGACGCGTCTTCCACAAGGCGGAATGGGAAGACACGCCTCATAGTCGAGGCGGCGCGCCGCGTCAAGGCCAGATAGCATCTCGGTTTAATTTAGTTTATCTTGTTCGATTGATTTCAGTCATTTCCTGTCAGAGATGATGAACACATTTCGAATGAAACGCCAAGCTACTAATACATAATTGGTGGAAGCTGATAACATTAGGCGTTTTCTTTATGTATAAATAGCGATACAAAAACGTATCTTTTAATGTAACAAATGAGAATAGCCGGAACATGTAGATTATCCTAAATCCCAAAAGCCACTTTGTGGTCGCAAGCTTGGCATAAATCGTGGGAGGGAACGATGTTACCGGGTCGCTGTCGTTACCGCAAACGTTACGATAAATCTTTAACGGCACATTCATATCGTTCCAAATTGAATTAAATTGTTGACCGCCGACCATTGGAGAACCAAAGCCCCAAACAGAATGTGAACGATCCCCTTGCAAGCCAATCCAGAAACCGAATAGCAATGCCAGAGCGCCGCCCCGACTATGACCGGTTAGCACGATTCCTCTACCCGACAGAATATCCTGCCGGATCAAGTGATGGAGAATTGGGCCAAAACGTCGAATGGTATATAGAGAAATCCGGCATGGATTAGTTCCATAATTGGTTGGCTCCATCCACACATTGAAGTTATTAATCCACTCGCGCGTGGTTGTGGTACCCTTAAATGCGATTACGGTGATGTCATTCCACCTTAAAACAAAGCAAGAAAGAAGGGAGTGGCTGACGAAGAATATATCTGTTCCCAAGCAGCCGTGTTCTTTAAGTGCCAGCTCTATTTCTGACCTGGTTTTATAGGCAAGGTCGGCCATAATCGCGGCAAAACACGCATTTTGAGGCAGGCTGGATCATTGAGATCAAAACTAATTTTAGTGCGCATCACGATCTAACCTTAATCTAACATAATTTTCTCGTATATAGAGAATTTAATTCGATTTATCGCTATTCAATGCATCAAGATTATGAGAGCACATATTTCAAGGTGAGACATTACCGAAGGCTACGCGCTGGGTCTCCGGTTCTTCCCGCGCGCTCGCAACGAAGCCGCCGGGCTCTTAAGGTTAAAACACCATTAACCGCGCCTTGCTAGTTTGCTGCTTATTCGCCGAAGCGCAATGGCGGCGGCGATGCGGCAGCGGCGGGGCTTGATGCGGACGACCTCCACTTTCACGGTTTTCGATCATATCCCGGAGCCGCTGCGCGTTTTCGTGGCGCGCCGGGGCGCGGAGATCATCGGAATCTGCCTGATTGGCGCCGCCGCGGCGATCGCCCTGGCTTTGCTGTCCTGGTCGGTCACGGACCCGAGCTTCAACCACGCCACCTCCGGGCCGGTGCGCAATCTCCTCGGCGCGCCCGGAGCCGTCGTCGCTGACCTCATCATGCAAATG
>CAWESJ010000231.1:0-5884 GCA_963811015.1 uncultured Alphaproteobacteria bacterium
AGGTCATTGTTGACCCGACGTCCGGGAACGGCGCTTATGTGGCGCAATTTCATAACGCGGACAACCAGTCGCTGGGGACGGTCTACGGCGTTTTGACGGGCGGCGTTGACCAGCTCGTGAACGGGTCGGGCAATCTCGATCGCAAGCGAGCTGTTGCTGGCGACGCCATGCCGATTACCGGCCTCGCCGCCGAAGTCCCCATGATCTTCAACGGTTCGAGCTACGATCGCATCCGATCGGTCGGCGGAGACGCGGCCGCGTCCGTTGGCATCGTGCAGGAAGCCGTGGCGCTTTGGAATGGCGCCTCCTACGATCGCTGGTACGGCGATAAGACCAACGGCGCGTGGGTCAATGTAAAGGCGCTGCCGGCGCTCCCGGCGGGCTCCAACATCATCGGCAAAATCGACATCGATCAGACGACGCCAGGCGCCACCAATGGCGTGACAGTGGTCGGCGGAGCTCTCATTCTTGTCGACCGCTCCGGCTATATTCGCGGCGCGGCTAGCGCGGCGGCGGTCCAGGCGGCCGGGGGCGCCGCCTCGCACAATTACGCGCCGGGCGATACGCTGACCTTGCCGACGGGCGCGGGCGTCGTGACGCCCGCGATTTTGAATGTCGCGACCACGCAGGTCGTCTCCGCCACGGTCGCCGCCGGCGGCTCCGGCGGGACCACGGGAACGCAAACTGTCACCGGCACGACCGGAACGGGAACGAAGTTCCAGGCCTCGGTGACCGTCGCCAGCGGCGCGATCACGGCGATCAATTCGATTAGCGTCGCCGGTTCCTACACCGCCAACCCGACGACGCCCGCGGCCGAGCCCGTCACGGGCGGCGGCCTCACCGGCGCGCAGTTGAATGTTGTGCTTGGCGTGGGTTCGCTCACAATCAACACGGCCGGCGTCTATAGCGCGCCGCAGACAAATCCAATCACGCCTGCATCGACCTCCGGTTCAGGGACAGGCGCAACGCTTAATCTTACGACATTCGCGCCGCTCTCGACGCCTGTCTTTGCAGTCAACGCGTCGCGGCAATATCTCAATTTCCGCAATGAGAGCACGACTCAAAATCTTGGCGCGGCGCTTGGCGGCACGGCGGTCTTCGGCGTGGTTGGAACAGCTTCCTTCGGCCCGAGCGGCGACGGTTGGAACGAGTTCGGCGCGCGCGTCCCAAGCAACGCCATTGCGCTGATCGGCGGCGTCGCGTTTCAGCAATTCACGGCTTGGGAGGGTTGAACTTATGAACATCGGCAATATTCTTCGGATCGCTTTCGCGGCCGTCTTCTTCGCGGCGACGACGACCAATATCTCAGCTGTCGAGACGAGAAGCCATGCGCCTACAGGCGAAACCTTCGGCGCCAAGCTCCGCCGGCTTGAAGCTGCCGCCAGAAACAATAATCCGCTCGTCAACTCGCCGCTGATCGGCGCGAAGCCCTGGAAAGCGCTTTCTGGCGCCTGGACGAGTTCGACAGCCTATACTGTCGGCACGCTGGTCTCCAACGGCGGCTATGCCTACATATGCACGCGGGCCGGAACCTCAGCTGCTTCTGGCGGTCCGACTGGGACGTCGCCCACGACGATCCTGACCGATGGTTCGGCTGATTGGGTCTATTACATGGGCGCGGTCGGCGATCAGGTCTCCAATGGCGGTTGGGTTTTCAAGGTCACGACCGCCGGCTTGCCGGCGACCTCTGGCTCCGGCCCGACGCCCGCCGCGCTCACTGACGGTGCGATTACCTGGACGCTGGTTGGACCCCAAACTGCGCCGACGGTGACTTTCACGGCCTCGCACAATGGGACCTATAGCAATCGCTATAATCCTCAAAGCTATCTCGGCGACAATCAAGGCGTTTTCCGCTATCAAGGCGGCGTCCCATCAAACAACCAATACAATCTCGGTATCCAGCTGCCGAGCGTCAACCTCGCTCCGGCCAATGGAAACTATAACAATTCGACTGGAGCGACGACGTATAGCACGGTCTACGGCCGGATCGACACTATGGTCGAGGACGTCCAGGTTGAAATCAATCTGGTTGCATCAGGCATGTATCGCCTGATTGTCAATGGCAGCTATCTTGATTGGATCGACATCCCGGTCGATTATGCGTCAAACAATGGAAATCTTGTCCTCGACTGGACCAACGCAGGTGGCCGCGCACGCCGTCAAGTCTCGATTGAGATGAGCGGCGCCAGCGTGCTCGGAAAGGTTAGCGTCAATCCGACCGGGACGCTGACTTATCCGCCGGTTGGCGACAATTTCAGCGTCGCCTTCATCGGCGACAGCATGGGCTGTTCCACCAATGCGACCGGTCAGGCGACAGGCTACTTTGCCCGCTTCGCCAAACGCGCCGGGCTTCCGGATTCAACTGGCATTTGCATTGGCGGCACCGGGGTCATCGCGAGCAACGCATCACAAAATTATATCGGCCATGCGATTGGCGATCTGGCGAATTTAAACGCGTTCCGGCCGCTCGGCGCGATTTTCGTCCAATCGAGCACGAATGACACCGGCTTTGGCGCGTTGGCGATCCAGGCCGCCGCTTTGTCATTTATCCAGGCGATTCGGGCCGCCTATCCGACTGTTCCAATCATCGCCTTCGGTTTCGCACAGAACAACGCCTCCAATCATCCGCAGGCGACCGCCGCCATCCCGAACGAGAACGCGTGGAAGGCGGCGGTCGCGGCGCAGAACGGCGCTGGCGACAATCTGACATTCTGGATACCTATCACGAGCGCGACAGCGGGGCCGATGATCACCGGAACCGGCTATGTCGGTGCGACGCAGAATAACGGAAACGGCGACTTCACCATTTCCTTCGACAGCTTGCACCCGGCCGATCCAGGCTACGACCTGTGGTCGATCTGGCTGGACTACGGTTATCGCGGAATCCTCGCGCAAATTCCGTGATGGACTCGAAGGACCTGCAAAGGTCCATCATCAACCGCGATCTGGACGAGAACGGCTCTGGCGGATCAGCTGACCGCACGCATCAAGACGCTGGGCGGTTCGCGCCCAGTGTTGCTCGCCGCCGCGTGCGTCGAGGAAGGCAAACAATGGCTCAAGAAATATTCGCCTTTTGAATGATCAAGGCGATCTGTCTTTTGGCGTTGGCGTGGCTCGCGCCGGCTGCAGGCGTGCGCGCGGAAACCTGTCAAGCCTCATTCTATGCCTGGGAGTCCGGCCGCGTGACCGCGAGCGGCGAATGCTTCCAGCCAGAAGGATTTACGCCGCGCATCGTCGACTTCTTTTCGGCGCTTAGGCTCTGCGTCTCGCTGCGCGGCCGCTCAATCGTCGTACGGGACAATGATCGTGGGCCAATCGTGGCCGGCCGTTGCGTCGATCTGGCGGTCGGCGCCGCGGCTGTCAACATCGCGCGGGTCAAATAGGAGGCCGCCATGCAAAAATTCATCGAAGCGGTGAGGCACGAAATGAGGCTGATCCGATCGAATTGGCGTTTGGCCATGTGGGCCGGCGTCTTCGGTCTCTGGCGATGAGCCGAAAGCCGCTCACGCAAGGCGACGAGGACGGGTTCTGCGGCCTCTACGCCATTACCAACGCGCTCTCCTTGTTGTTCCCACGCTGCATGGACGAGGCGCTGCGCGGGGACGTGTTCAAGACTATCGCCATGAACACGGTCAGCCGTTGGCCGGATGTAGTTTGGGATGGCACGAACGTCAAGGACATTCGCGCCATGCTCGACGGCGCGCAGGCGTTTCTCGACGAGCGAGCGCTGCGTTTCGTTTGGGAGGAGCCTTTCGCGCGGCGAAGGTTCGATGGCTTCGAGGAGTTCGCTCGCGAATTGAAATGGCGGATCGCGGGAGACGCCGCTTTCGCCATCGTCGGCCTCTCCAAGCCATGGGCGCATTGGACGGCGACGCATCGCCTCACGCCGCGCCTCATGATCATGACGGACTCCTGCCGGGTCAAGCGCATCCCGCTCGCAAAGTCAGGCGTGCATGGCGCGGGGACCGACTATGAATTCGACTGCCGCCAGACCTTCGTTCTACGGCGCGCGACGCAATAGAAGGCGAACCACATGACAACCCGCCAACAAATCGCCCTCGGCATTTTTGTCGCAGACGGCTATGATCCAACAGGCGCGGCGGCGGCGGTCGGGAATTTCAGCCAGGAATCCGGCGTCGACCTGCATTCCGGCTACGCCGCCAAAACAGACCATGGCAGCCAGGGCATAGCCCAATGGCGGTTGTCGCGGCTCGACGCGCTTGCGGATTTCTGCGCCTCGGAGGGCCTTCATTCCGGGACGCTCGCCGCGCAGGTCAAATTCGCGATCTTCGAGCTGGGCAAGGACTATTCGGATCTCGACAATGCGCTTCGCGCCGGCGGCGACATCGATAGGCTCACCGCGCGGTTCTGTTGGGACTATGAGCGCCCGAACAAGGCGCAAGCCGGGCTCGCGAGCCGGATCAAGCAGGCGCATGCCGCCTTCGACGAATATGTTGCAGCCAATGCGGCGCATTCGCCGGCGGCGCAACAGCAGGCCGAGGTTTCAAAGGCCAGGAAAGACGCCGCCACGCATCAAACCAATGTCGGCATGGGCGTGGTCCTCGCCGGCCTGATCGGCTTCCTTCACACGAGATTGGAAATCCCGGCGCCGATGCTCGCCGCGATGAGCGGGGTGCTTGGCCTCGCCATTCTCTATTCCCTCTATCAAGCAGGAAAGGCCAAAGCCGTGGTCGCTGTCGCCGCATCGAAATCCGCGCCCGGGGCCGCGCCGACGGCCGAGCAAAAGAAGCAGACCGCAGCTCCGGCGGCGATTGACCCAGGTCAGCCTCCGACGGGCTCGCCGGAATGGATCTGGGTCGAGAGTCTTAATCTCTGGCTGCAAGGCGCGCATCCCGCGCCGCCGCCGGCGCCCGCGCCGGTCGCGGCGGCGTCGGTTCACATGCTCTCGATCGCGCCGGCCGACATGGATCTGCTCGCCGATAAGATCGTCGGGAAGCTGCTCGCGCCCGCCGCTCACAAGTAGGCGTGTAACTTTCTGCTTCTTCATTGGAGGGGGCAGAAAGTTACATCACCGCACCATGCAAATAGGAGATCGTCATGCACGCGTTTTGGGTTGCGGCGGGCTGGCCGCTCGTCTTCTTTCTGGCGACCGCTGTCGTCTATGTCGTCTACCTCCGGCCGAAGCTCGCGGAGACGGCGCTGGCTCTCGGCAAATCGGGCAAGCTCGCCGATCCAACTCTTTCGATCTGGCAGAAATTCCTTGTCAAGATTGACGGCTGGAAAACGCCGATCATGCTCGGATTCGCCGCTGCGGTCAAAGCGCTAGAGCAGGTCCTTGGCAGCCTTGACGCCAGCACGATCACCGAGATCAAGACGCTCCCTTTCGCCGATATTTTCGATGCCGCGACCGCGAACAAGATCGCGGCGGCTGCGACCATCCTCGCTTGGGTCGCCCATGTCTATGGCCTTAATCAAGCGGCCAAGACTACGCCGCAGGCCTGAGCGATGCTCGCCATTCTCAACGCCGCGTTCTCCGGCCTCGGCTCGATCGGCAACGCGCTGATCGGGCCGTTTTTCGGCTATCTGAACCAAAAGAGCACGGCGGACCTGTCCGCCTTCACCACGGGCGGCCAGTTCGACCTGCAGGCCTATCAGGCCTACCTGGCGGCGCAGGCGCAGGAAAACCAGCTCAAGGCGCAGGTGAACACGTGGTGGGGCGCGCGCTTCATGGTGTTCGCTTTTGGCCTTCCGGCCGCGCTGCATTGGGCTGCGGTCTTTTGGGTCTCCACCTTTCCGCAGCTCGGCTGGGTCGTTCCGGCGGTCCCGACCGCCTATGCGAGCGGCGAGCAGACGATCGCGCTGAGCTTCTTCATCCTCGCCCCGACCATGCCGATCGCCTCGGCTTTCGCGAGCTGGGTTCATC
>CAWESJ010000232.1:0-5320 GCA_963811015.1 uncultured Alphaproteobacteria bacterium
GAGGCGTTGAGAGCGTCGCTGAGCAAGAGGCCTGCGTGGCGGCGCTCGGTTCCCCATTCGGACGTGGCCGCGGCCTGGCCGTCGAAGGCTCGGACATTGAGCGTCCAGGCGGCGATTTCCGGCGTGTGATGAACGAAGGTCTCGATCCCGATGATCTGGGCCGAGAATGCGGCGACGTCTTGCGCCGGGATCCAGGGCGCGCCGAGCCTTGCGCTAATGTCGGAGGGTTGGAGGTCTTCGGGTTGGACCTGACGCAGGGCCTCGACATTTCTTTGATAGCGCGGGTCGAGCGCCGCGGCGCCGATGGCGGCGGCGAGCTTGGTGCGGACGGCGCCGGAGAGATAGGCGTCCGCGGTTTGCCAGCTTTCGATCGCATCGATCGTAAGCTGCGGATCTAGGTAAATTCGGTCTCCGAGTTCGGCGAGCGTCTCGTCGCGGGAGCGCCCTGAGAGTTCGGCGATCCGTCCGATATCGACGTAGCCGAGTTCGTGCAGCGTGACGGCGAGGGCGTCGGCGGCGTTCTCGATCAGAGGCGTCGCTGGGGGATGGAGGACGCGCTCGGTGAAAATCGGACCCTGCTTGCCTTTGCCGGTCTCGACGTCATAGTCCTCGATGCTCGAGACCAGCCAGACATCCGGGTCGTCGAGGAAGGGCTGGAGATTCGGGCGGCGCTGGGTCTGCCGGGTCTCGCCGGTTTCCGGATCGGTCGTCTCGGAGATCGTTGTGAGGTTGATCGGGCCGAAATTGCGGACGAAGCTCGAATAGGCGACGCGGAGGCAGACTTGGGCCGCGCCCCAAGGATCATTGTTCTCTTGCGCGCGCAAAACCTCGCGGACCGCGTCGCGGATCGGAACGAGATGTCGGATGATCCTCGCGTGCTTGGCCGGGACGCCTTCGGTTCCTTTGCCATGCCGCACCGCGACGGAGGAGGGCAGGCCGTCGATGATCTGGAAGAGATCATTGTTTTCGAGGAAATAGCTGCCTTCCTTGATCATTGCGCCTTCGGCGGCGGTTCCGATCTGGACCTGCGGCTGTTTGGCGAAGAGAGCGCCGGTTTGCTGGGACGGCGGCTTATGGACGCCTTCCGGCAATCGCGCGACGGCGGCATCGATGCGCTGGTCGAGATCGCCGTTTGGCGCGGGCAGGCAGGCATAGGCTGGACCAAAGGGACTGCTGGTCCGCGCGTGGCGACCGAGGACCATTTCAGGGTGATCGAGAAAATTGCGGTTGATCGAGAGAGCGGCCTCGCCGTCCTCGGCGGGCAAAGCCTCCATCAAGCTGTCCCAGAGCGTTTCGCCGCGGGGATCATCGGGGAAACGTCTCTGCAGAAACAGCAGGTCGACCATGACGTCGGTTCCGGCAGCTGCGTTCATGGCGCCTTCAGGCAGCCGGATGGCGCCGACGAGGTCCGCCATGGAGGCAATATGCTCGCGAGCCTTCGGATCGGCCTTGTCCATGGTCCAGCGGCTGGTGACGAAAGCGGCGAGGCCGCCCGGCTTCAACCGTTCGATGCCGCGCGCGATGAAATAATCATGCAGCGAGAGATGCAGCCGCCCGGCGGGATCGTCGGCGCGCACGGTGCGGTCGCTGAACGGCGGATTGCCGATGACGAGGTCATAGGTTTGCGGCAGGCGCGCCTTGGTGAAATCCTCGTGCCGGATCCAGGCGTTCGGGGTGAGGAGGCTGGCGATCCGCGCCGTAAACGCGTCGGCCTCGACGCCGGTGAGGCTGGTTGTGCTGGCGAGCGCTTCGGGCATGAGGGCGAAGAAGAGGCCCGACCCGCATCCCGGCTCGAGAATGGCTCCGCCGGAAAAGCCCATCCGCTGGACGGCGCGCCAGATCGCGCGGATGACGAATTCGGGCGTGTAATGCGCATATTGGGTCGAGCGGGCAAGACTTGCGAGATCTTCGCGTGAGGCGAGCTGCTCCAATTTATCGCCGAGATCTTCCCATCCCGCGGGAAACATTTCGCCGGCGCGGCGGAACAGGGTCGATGCGAGCTCGCTGGCGCCGAACCCTGTGAACCGGCTGAGAATGTCTTGCTCATCGGGCGTCGCGTTGCGCTTGGCGTCTCCGATTTCCTGCGCGAGACGCATGGCGGCGAGATTGTCCGCCGCGCGGGCCTTCCAGCCGCGGGCGAGTTGGCGATCGCCGGCGAGACGGAAATTTTGCGCCTTGATCGCGGGAGGCGTCGAATCGGCCGGATCGGACTCGTCCGCGTCACCCTCGGGAAGGGGTTGGGAAGTCAATGAACGCCCGAAGTCGCCGTCCAGGGTTAATCCGCCGCCAGAGAGGCTGGTGGTGTCGAAGAGCGAAAGCGTCAATTGGGTTGGTTCGCGAGCCATATGAGATCCTTTCAGGCGTGCGGAAGCCCCGGCGCGCCAGAGGCGCCCGGTTGGAGGGGTCGGATTGGGTGGGAGGTCTGAAAGGGCTTGAGACCGGCGTCGTTCAGCGCGGTCGAGCGGAGCCCTTCGGTTCAGCGGCTCATTTGGAAGGCGTCAGCGTCTCGGCAAAGGCGCGGAGCACGGCCTGACGGGCTTGCGCCCAAGGGATGGATGTATCGTTGGCGAGATGATCAAGAGTCCTCATGAAGAGGCGCGTCTGTTCCTTATTGAGATAGACGGGCTTGCCTGCCTCCTTTGAGCCAATGGAGCGAATGTGAACTTCCTGGCTTCCGTCCTCCCGGACGCGCGTCGTGTACCAATCGAGACGATCGTCCATTTGATCTCTCCTTTGATGAGGCAGGGCATGTTGATGGATTGCGCTGAAATCGCTTCACGCAATTTCTGCCGACGAACCGAGGTGGTTCGATCAGGTTTGGATGGACGCTGTGGCCAGGGTCGCCCGCGTGAGGCGGCACCGGAAATCCGGGTGGGAAACCGGATGGAATATTGGCGTGCTCTTGCGGTACTCAATGAACGTGAATGTAACCGCCACGACGCCACTTTTCCGGAAATGCGCGGGATGGCTTAGACGTATCGTGTCGCCGGGTGAGAAACTCTGGCCCGTTTATGAGCCGTGGCGAGACGTAGTTTCGCGGCGGCGACTTCGGCGCGCCATTGCGCGGCGTAGCCGGGGCTTGGCATATCTTCGACAGGCGACAGCAGGCGCATGATGCGGTCCGGGCAAGCGACTTCGCAGGGGCCCATGGAACTCATCCATGTCTTTGTAGCCGAATCCGTCCCTCTTGTTGTTCTTGAACAGGAACACCCCGCAGAAAATGTAGACGATCCCGCTGCTTTTGATTTCGTTGCGGATTGCGGCGAAGATCGTTCCCTTGACTGTCGCGGTGGCCAGGACAATCGCCTTGTGCGTGTCTGTTTCGCACGAGAAATGTTGGGTGATATATTCAGCGGGCGTTTGGCTCCGAAGCATGTCATTGTGGAAAAGCCATCCCATCTTACACTCCTGAACAGGTGTGTTGGATCGACGGCGAGCGTGGCGACGCTCGCCGGACAAGGGCCATCAACGCATGAGAACTCGCGTCACCAGCAGCCGAAAAGTGTTTCGATGCCTTTGCGCTCGCGGCGGTCGACGAGGCTCAGAGCTTGGATGTGGAAAAGCGATCCAGTGCGGGCCTGCGCAACGACAAAGGCCCAAGCTTCCTTGTCCTCGTGAAAAATGCGCACGTCGTTAATCAGCTTGTCGAGCTTCTGCAGCTCGACATGGGGCGAGTCGTCCTTGAATCTCCCGTAATCGGAAATGGTCCATCCTTCGCGGTGGGCGCGAGCAAAATCGAAATTGGCGATGGTGATTTCTTCGCCGTTGCAGAGG
The DNA here is from genome assembly GCA_963811015.1 of uncultured Alphaproteobacteria bacterium. Taxonomy (GTDB): domain Bacteria; phylum Pseudomonadota; class Alphaproteobacteria; order Rhizobiales; family Beijerinckiaceae; genus Methylocapsa. The sequence goes on from CAWESJ010000232.1 coordinate 3,775, forward strand.
GATGTTGTGGGTGTTGAAGCGGTCAGGGTCATTGGAGCCTCCATTCGTCTTCTTCTTGAAGACCCCAAGCCAAGGCCGCGGGCGGCGGCTGGCGCAAAGGCGGCGCTCTTGCGCCGGGATCGAAGCGGCCCAGCGAATGCGGCCAATTCGACCCACCATTTGTTCGCCAGACGGCCGATTGTGGCCCCTGTTTCTCCCTCTCCCTTTTTGGTTTGATTTTTGGCTGTTGCGTTGACGCCTGCGCCGGAGGGCCTCAAGTAAAGCGGCTCAGGAACGGAAAGTACGGTCCGGCGGTTGGATTCGCGGCGGCTGTAGCAGCCGCCGCGATTGCTGCGGCGGTCGGTTTTGAGGAGGATTTAGAATTTGAATCCGACGCCGGCGCGGATGGTGTGCGTTTCCGCGCCTTTTCGTGGAAAATGGCTGCGGAGATATTCAGCGCGGATCAACACGGTTGAGTTGACGAAACCTTCGATTCCTCCGCCGACGGTCCAGCCAGGGTAAAGGGTCGAATAATAGCCGCCGGGAGCGTATTTGGTGAGATCGGCGACGCTCAGGCCGCCCGCGCTGTAGATCATGACGCGGTCAGAAACCGCGACCCCGAGTTGCGCTCTTAATGAACCTCCGAGGCCGCTATTGACGGGGACGAGCGTTCCATAGGGCGATTTTACATTGCCACGCGGGGAGGACGGATTTGCGTAGCCGAGGTCGCCTTCGACTCCGATAACGAGTTGTTTGATTTGCCTATTGTAGCCCGCAAAGCCCCAAATTCCTTGAGCCGGGTTATCGACGGAGCGGCTGTAGGCTGGGAAGTGTGAGAGCGAGCCGTAAATGACGGTTTTATTCGGCTGCCGGATCGATTGGCTTCCAAACAGAACGCCAGCATAGGGTCCTTGGAACGGATAGATGAATGCGGTGTCATCCGTCCGTTCCGTGTTGCGCTTTGGCGGCGTCTGCGCTTTTGCCGCGGCGCTCGCTTTCGATTTCGTCCAATGATGTTTGTGAAGGCGGCGCTTATGGCGTTTGCTCTTCAATTTGTGCGAAGCGGCTGGCGTCTGGAGGTGGAGCTTAGAAGCCTTTGGCAAGGCGAAGCGCCATGTGGTTGGGCTGGTATCCGCGAGGACGCGCTTCATATCGTCGGTGAGAGGCGCGGATCTGAGAGGCCGCGGGGCTGCCGCGCCTGCGTCCCAGGTTGCGGCGCTGAGGCAGGCGCAGAGAATGACGGCGGTTGAGGTCCGAAGGGACTGTCGCATAGGGGGCTCCTTTGGTCTTCTTGGTGAAGACCCCCTGTCGCGACTGCGGCTGCGTGGCTGGCGCAAAGGCGGCGCTCGCGCCGGGATCGAGGCGGCCTAGCGTATGCGGCCACCTCGACCCGCCCTTTGTCGGCGGACGCTCTGCCGCGGTACGAGCGTCTCTTCTTGTTAGTCTTGCTTGCCGTCGTCGAGTATTTCGAGCGATTTGTCGTTTGCCAAATATAGTAACACCAGTTCTTCGCTGATATTGTGAATTGTGATGCGCAGCGTGGGCGCACTTTAAACAAGCACGTCGA
>CAWESJ010000233.1:0-20508 GCA_963811015.1 uncultured Alphaproteobacteria bacterium
TTGTCGAGGCGGAGGCGGGCACGACGGTCATGGAAAACGCCATCCGAAATGCGATTCCGGAAATAACCGCCGAATGCGGCGGCGGCTGCGCTTGCGCGACATGCCATGTCTATGTCGATGAAGCTTGGGTCGGCCTGACCGGCAAACCCTCCGACAAGGAGGAGGACATGCTGGACTTCGCCTATAAGGTCCAGCCGAACTCCCGCCTCAGCTGCCAGATCAAGGTGACCGCGGAGCTCGATGGGCTGACCGTGACCACGCCGGACCGCCAGGGCTAGCCCGGACGGGGAAAATCGCTGGACTTGCGCCGCGCCGATCCGTAACGCTTCGGCTATGCCGGCCCCAAAGCAGCTCGCTTGCATCCCCAATTCGGGCGGTGACGCCGCGCCCGCGGCGGCGCATCAGCTCGCCGTCCGCGTCTATTACGAAGACACGGATTTTTCCGGCGTCGTCTATCACGCCTCCTATTTGCGCTTTCTCGAGCGCGGCCGCACCGAATTTTTGCGCGCCCGCGGCGTGCATCACAAGCGAGATTTTCGCGGCCGGAGGCGGCGGAAGGCTTCAGCTTCGCCGTCCGCAGCATGGCGCTTGATTTCGTCAAGCCCGCGCTCATGGACGACATATTATGCGTCGAGACGCGCATGCAGGCGATCGGCGGCGCTTCGGTCGACATGGCGCAGCTCCTTCTGCGCGACGGCCACGTGCTTGTAACCGCCAAGGTCAGGATCGCGGTCGTGGCGGGCGGCCGCGCCAAACGCATTCCGGCGGAGATCCTGGCCAAGCTCAAGGGCTCAGCCTAAAGCGGGATGAGGCGAAGCGGCGACCGGTTTTCCGTGGGCGCGAGACGCCCTCCATTGCGGCGCGGCGATTTATCGCTCGATCAAAAGATTTGAATTAAGGCGATATTAACCCCGTACGGAGTTAAGGTTTCGGGCGAGGCTAGAGCGCTTTCCGACCGAATGGACTCATTCGGTCGCTAAGAAATCGCTCAAATTCAAAGATTTGGCGCATGTTCTTATGAGACATCGGATATATCCGATGTCTTAATGTCGAAAAAGTCAGTCAACTTTTTCGGAACATGCTCTAAAGGGTCGGCCAGAACCCCGCCAAGGCGTCAAAGCTGCGCCTAAGGCATGCTCCAACGCTTTGAATTCGAGCGATTTCCTGTCGATTGGACAAGGCGGTCCCGTCGCGAAACGCTCCAGCCCCAGAATTGACCGATTTCCGCGCCAGGAAAGGCCTGCGAATTCGTGCGTTGAACGGGGCCCTGCCCAACCCGCCGGCCCGAAAAAGGACGAACGAGATGAATCCTGTCGATATCGCCGCCGCCGGCCTGCCGACCTCCGGCGCCGAAGTCTCGCTTTTGAGCATGTTCTGGTCCGCTCATCTCGTCGTCAAAATCGTCATGATGGGGCTGCTTGCGGCGTCGGTCTGGTGCTGGGCGATCATCATCAATAAAGTGATCCTGCTCTCCCGGGCGCAGCGGGCGATGGCCCAGTTCGAGGATGTGTTCTGGTCCGGCGCGTCGCTTGACGAGCTTTACGCCACCTTGTCGTCGCGGCCGACGACCGGAATGGCGAGCCTGTTCGTCGCCGCGATGCGGGAATGGCGGCGCACGGTGCAGGGCGCAAGCTCCTCCTTCATGGGCTTGCAGGCGCGCATCGAGAAAGTCCTCGACGTCGCCATCGCCCGGGAAGTCGAGAAGCTCGAATCCAATCTTCTCGTGCTGGCGACCGTGGCCTCGGCCAGCCCCTTCATCGGCCTGTTCGGAACGGTCTGGGGCATCATGTCGTCGTTCCGCTCGATCGCAGCCTCGCGCAACACGTCGCTCGCGGTCGTGGCTCCGGGCATCGCCGAGGCGCTTTTCGCCACCGCGATCGGGCTTTTCGCGGCGATCCCCGCGCTGATCGCCTATAACAAGCTGCAGGGCGACGTCGCCAAGAAACAGGCCCAGCTGGAAGGTTTCGCCGACGAATTCTCGTCGATCCTGTCGCGTCAAATCGATCAGCGCGCGGTTCACGATCAGGCGGCTTGAAGCAGGTCGCGCGCGCCGAGGTCGAGCGACAGCCGAACATCGATAGCCGAATCTGGCGGGAGATAGTGAGATGGGCTTTTCCGGCGTTGCGATGCGAAGGGGCGGCGGACGCAGGCGGCGCGGCGTGCCCCGTTATGGCGCCATGGCCGAGATCAACATGACGCCATTCATCGACGTCATGCTGGTCCTCTTAATCATTTTCATGGTGGCGGCGCCTTTGCTCGCGACCGGCGTTCCGATCGACCTGCCGCAGACCAAGGCGGCGGCGCTGAACATCGACCAGAAGCCGCTTTCCGTCGCCGTGGACGATAAGGGCGGGGTCTTCGTCATGGACCAGCCGGTCGCGATCGCCGATCTCGCGGCCAAGCTCAAGGAGGTCGCGGCGGCGGGGTTCGACGAGCGGATCTATGTGCGCGGGGCGAACCAGGTCAATTACGGCAAGATCGCCGAGGTCATGTCGATCATCACCACGGCGGGATATAAGAAGGTCGCGCTGGTCACGGATCCGAGCAAGAACTGAACGGCGATGTCGCTGCGCGAAAAGCCGGGCCTTGCGCTCTCAAGCTGCATCCATCTTCTCCTTCTCGCGGCTTTGCTGCTGTCCTTTTCGCGCGCCACGGGCTTCGAGGACGCTCAGGAGAGCATTCCCGTCGACATGGTCAGCACGCAGGAATTCAATCAGATCATGAAGGGCGAGAAGACGGCCAAGCAGGTGAAGCCCTCGCCAAGGGCCGAGAAGCGCGCCGAGATCGCCGAGCTGAAGCCGCAGCCGGCGCAGCGCGACGCGAAAATTGAGACGCCCGCGCCGCCTTCGCCGCTGAAGCGCGAGCCGGACCCTGGCCGCGACGAGCCGAAGGACGCCCCGAAGCCGCCCGAACGCAGCGCCGCCGTTCCGCCGCCGCGCCCGGTCGAGGAGCCGCGCAAGCAAGCGCAAAGGCCGGAGCCCGCCAAGCAGCCGCCTCAGCCGCCATCCGAGGCCAAGCCGCCGCCGGACGAAAGCGCCGAAGCCATCGAGCCGAAGCCCGTTCCACGGCCTAAAATCGAGCCTAAATCGGAGCCGAAGCAGGAGGCCTTGGCCGAGGCGAAGCCGAAACCGGTCGAGAAGCCGAAGAAAATAGAGCCGAAGTTCAAGCCGGACGAATTGGCGAAATTGCTGGACGAGGACAAGAAGAAGGAGCCGCCGGAAAAAAAGGCCGAGAAGCCGGTCCCGCGGCCGAAATCTGGCGATGAATCGCCGGAGCAGACGCAAAAATTTGATCCAGGCGACATCTCAAGATTCTTGAGCAAGGACGCGCCGCAGCATAAGCAGTCGAGCGGACGCGAGCTGCAGCAGGAAGCGTCGCTTGGATCGCCGACCGCGAGCGCGGCGAAAATGTCGCCCTCGCTCTGGGGGATGCTCGACGGGCTGCTGCAGGAGCAGTACAAGCGCTGTTGGAATTATATCGGGCTTGCCGGCCAGAAAAAATATGTCCCGGAGATCCATGTGCAATACGCCCAGGACGGTTCGCTGATCGGCCAGCCATCCCTGATCAATCCGCCGTCCGATCCCAATTTGCGCAGTTTGGCCGAAAGCGCGCTTCGCGCCGTGCGGCGCTGCGATCCGCTGCATATTCCGGCGCAGTACCAGCCCTATTATGATCAATGGAAAGGCCGGATCGTCCGCTTCGATCCGGAGGAGATGCTGTGAGATTTTTCAATTCCGCGCCCAAATGTCTCTCCCGTCCCGCCCGCGTCGATCACGCCTTGAATCAAAAGCCAGGGCTCGTCACCCGCCGCTCGGCGCTGGCGCTGGCAGGCTCCGGGCTCGGGCTCGGGCTCGCCGTCGGCTTCGGCCTCGCGCCGGCTGTCGCGCAGCAGGATCGCTATCTCGACGTGCGCCGCTCCGGCGAGTTCCAGCCGATTCCGATCGCGGTGACGGCTTTCGCCGGCGAACCGGCGGCGAGCGCGCAGCTGACGGGAATCATCACCAATAATTTCAAGCGGTCGGTGTTTCTCGCGCCGATCGACCCCAAGACATTCGTCGAAACCGATCGCCAATCCGGACCAGGCGCCGCGCTTCGAGTCATGGCGCGCGATCAATGCGCAATTCATCGTCACCGGCCGCGCCGCGCGCAATTCCGACGGGCGGCTGCAGGCCGAATTCCGGCTCTGGGACGTCGCCTCCGGCGCGCAGGTCGCGGGCCAGCAATATGTCACCGACGCCGCACAATTCGCGCCGCATCGCGCATATCATCTCCGACGCGATTTTTTCGCGGATCACCGGCGAGCAGGGCTTTTTCGACACCAGAGTCGTCTTCGTCGACGAGACCGGCCCGAAGGAAAATCGCCGCAAGCGCCTCGCGATCATGGACCAGGACGGCGCCAATGTGCGCTATCTGACCCGCGGCGACGATCTCGTGGTGACGCCGCGCTTTTCGCCTTCGTCGCAGGAAGTGACCTATATGTCCTTCGGCGCCTCCGATCCTAAGGTTCTGCTGCTGAACATCGAGACCGGCCAGCGCGAAGTGGTCGGCAACTTTCCCGGCATGACCTTCTCGCCGCGGTTTTCGCCCGATGGGCAAAAGATCATCATGTCGCTTGCGCAAGGCGCATCGTCGAACCTCTATTCGATGGACCTGCGTTCGCGCGCGACGACAAGGCTGACCGGATTCGACCGCGATCGACACCTCGCCCTGCTATTCGCCGGATGGGACCCAAATCGTCTTCGAGTCGGATCGCGGCGGCAGCCAGCAGATCTATGTCATGTCGGCCAGCGGCGGCGCGCCGCATCGCATTTCCTTCGGCGAAGGGCCGCTATTCGACGCCGGTCTGGTCGCCGAAAGGCGATTTCATCGCCTTCACCAAGCAAAAGGCCGGCACTTTCGCGATCGGCGTCATGCGCGCCGACGGGTCGGGCGAGCGAATCCTGACCGAAGGCTATCACAATGAAGGTCCGACCTGGGCGCCCAACGGGCTTTATCTGATGTTCTTCCGCGATCCTGGCGGCCAAAGCGGCGCGAAGATTTTCATGGTCGATGTGTTCGGCCGAGGCGAGTTCCCGGTCCCGACGCCGAGCTTCGGCTCGGACCCGGCTTGGAGCCCGCTTTTGAATTGAGCGCCGGGCCGGCCAAGGCGCCTTTCGCGGCCCGAGATTGGGCCTGCTCCGCCAGCGCGGCGAAAGCTTGCCCTTCTAGTTAAAGCATGGAAAGTGGCGCGACTCCGCGAGCGCTAGCTGGGCGATTGTCCGCCGCCGCCCCATTGCCGCCATCAACGCAAGGTTAACCATTGGGGCCGATTGCTCAAATGCAACGCTTCCCGAGAGACTTCCAGTAAGGTTGACGGAACCTTCCATTAACCAGCGCGGGCTAGGACAGGCAATGTTCTGCGCCCACACGAAGGAGTAAAGGGATGAGCTTTCTCAAACGGACGCGCGAAGCGAAATTCGCGGCCGTGCTGGGCGCCGCCCTCGCGATCGGCGCTTGCGCCAAAAACCCCGCCGCGGATCAAGCGGCGCTCTCTGGCATAGGCGCGGGCTCCAGGGCCGGCGTCCCTGGCAGTCCGCAGGATTTCGCGGTCAGCGCCGGCGACAGGGTCTTCTTCGAGAGCGATTCCAGCGAATTGAGCCAGACCGCGCAGGCGACCCTCGACAAGCAGGCGCGCTGGCTGCAGCAATACGCCCGCTACAGCTTCACGATCGAGGGCCATGCGGATGAGCGCGGCACGCGCGAATATAATTTCGCCCTGGGCGCAAGGCGCGCCGAGGCGACCAAGGATTATCTCGTCGCCCGCGGCGTTTCAGCTTCGCGGATTCGAACCCTCAGCTATGGAAAAGAGCGCCCCGTCGCGGTCTGCAACGATATTTCCTGCTGGTCGCAAAATCGCCGCGCTGTCACAGTACTTGGCGGTGGTCAGTCCTGATTCGGGTCGGGTTGGAAAACCAGAGTCCTCCCAGGTTTCCTGCCCGCAACTCGCGCCGGCGTTTCTCGCGAAGCGCCGGTTTTTTTGTGGCGCGCGAGGAAATCCCCGCATAAGCTAAGGTCAAATGGCCTTGGTTATCTATCATAATCCATCCTGCGCCACGTCGCGCAAGGTTTTGGGCTTCATCCGCGAGGCGGGGATCGAGCCCGTGATCGTGCCTTATCTGAAGGAGCCGCTGACAAAGGCGGGTCTGACCGATCTGCTCGCGCGCCTGAAGCTGAAGCCGCGGGAGATTTTGCGCCGGCGCGGCACGCCTTTCGACGAATTGGGCCTGGGCGACGCAAGCCTTTCCGACGCGGCCTTGATCGACGCGATGGTGAAACATCCGATTTTGATTGAGCGGCCGATCGTGGCGACCGAGACCAGGGCTGTGCTTTGCCGTCCGCCCGAACGCGTCTACGACTTGCTCCCGGCCGCAGCCAAAGCCAAGCCGACGCAAAGCAAGCCGGCCAAACCCGCTGCAGCGAAAGCCAAGGCAAAGCCGAAATAGGGCGACCGACGGCGGCGCGCGCTCATTTGGCGATCTCTCAAACACAGGCGCGGCCGCCTTTCGCTTGAAGCGGAAAGCGGCCGCGCATTGGATAGGCGTCGCGCCGTCGCGCGGCGCGCTGCGTTCACGCCTGCGGCTGCGGCTCCAATCCGCCGCCGGGCTCCTTGCCGGTCTTCGGCGGGCGCGCGACGCCTGTGGTCGGCACCGGAGAGCCGCGCAGCTGGGTCGAGTCGTCGCCAATGTCGCGCACCGGACGGCGTCCTTGCAAAAGGCCGAGGATCTCGTCGCCGGTCAGGGTTTCGAACTCGAGCAAGCCTTTGGCGAGGGCTTCGAGGTCGTTGCGCTTCTCGGTGATGATCCGGCGCGCCTCGGCGAAGCCCAATTCGACAAGGCGGCGCACTTCGGAGTCGATCTTCTGCGCGGTCGCTTCCGAGATGGTCTGTCTGGCGTCCCATCGAATAGCCGAGGAAGACTTCCTCCTGGTTCTCGCCATACATGACCGTGCCGAGCTCGTCGGAGAAGCCCCAGCGGGTGACCATGGCGCGGGCGAGATTGGTCGCCTGCTCGATGTCCGATTGGGCGCCCGAGGTGATCTTGTCCTTGCCGAAAATGATCTCCTCCGACGACCCGGCCGCCCATGCAGACCGCGAGGCGCGAGGTCATCTGCTCATAGCTCATCGAGAGCTTGTCGCGCTCGGGCAATTGCATGACCATGCCGAGCGCGCGGCCGCGCGGAATGATCGTCGCCTTGTGGACCGGGTCGGTCGCCGGCACGTTGAGCGCGACGATCGCATGGCCGCCTTCATGATAGGCGGTGAGCATCTTCTCCTCCTCGGTCATGACCATGGTGCGGCGCTCGGCGCCCATCATGATCTTGTCCTTGGAGTCCTCGAACTCGGCCATGGTGACGACGCGCTTGCCGCGCCGCGCCGCCAGCAGCGCCGCCTCATTGACCAGATTCATCAGATCCGCGCCGGAAAAGCCCGGCGTGCCGCGCGCGACCGTCTTCAGATCGACGTCGGGCGCGAGCGGCACCTTGCGGACATGGACCTTGAGGATGCGCTCGCGGCCGATGACGTCCGGGTTCGGCACGACGATCTGGCGGTCGAAGCGGCCGGGCCGCAGCAGGGCCGGATCGAGCACGTCCGGGCGGTTGGTCGCGGCGATCAGGATGATGCCCTCGTTCGCCTCGAACCCGTCCATCTCGACAAGCAGCTGGTTCAAGGTCTGCTCGCGCTCGTCATTGCCGCCGCCGAGACCGGCGCCGCGATGCCGGCCGACGGCGTCGATTTCGTCGATGAAGATGATGCAGGGCGCGTTCTTCTTGGCCTGCTCGAACATGTCGCGGACGCGGCTCGCGCCGACGCCGACGAACATTTCGACGAAGTCCGAGCCGGAAATGGTGAAGAAGGGCACATTGGCTTCGCCGGCGATGGCGCGGGCGAGCAAAGTCTTGCCGGTGCCGGGCGGGCCGACGAGCAGCACGCCGCGCGGGATGCGCCCGCCGAGCCGCTGGAATTGTTGCGGATCGCGCAGAAACTCGACGATCTCCTGCAGATCTTCCTTGGCCTCGTCGACGCCGGCGACATCCTCGAAGGTGACGCGGCCATGCGCCTCCGTCAGAAGCTTCGCCTTCGACTTGCCGAAGCCCATGGCTTTGCCGCCGGCCCCCTGCATCTGCCGGGACAGGAAGATCCAGACGCCGAAGAAGGCGATGCAGCGGCAGGCCGTTGACGAGCAGCGTCACGAGCCAGCTGTTGCCGTCGGACGGCGGCTTCGCGGTGATCGCGACGTTCTTCTTGTAGAGACTTTGAACCGAGGTTCGGATCGTTCGGCGCATAGGTCGAGAAGGCGCGATTGTCGGTAAAATGACCGGTGATCTCATTGCCTGAGATGGTCACTTCCCGAACATGGCCCTGATCGACCTCATTCAAGAGCTGGCTGAAGGTGATGTCCTGCGTCGGCGGCCGCTGGCCCGGATTCTGGAACAGCATGACCAGCGCGACCACGAGCAGGATGATGATCACCCAAAGCGCAAAGTTCCGGAAGTTCGGATTCATTTTGGTTCCCGCTACAGGCCGTTTCGACCGGAAGGGCGGCCGCCCATTGAAAGAATTTCGCCTGCCGCCACGGAGGCATCGACGTAATGTAGGCGTCGTCCGCAGCCTTGCCAAGTGGATGCGCGGCGCCCAATGGCGCGCCGGCCAGTCAGCATTCGCCGCGCGGCGAGTGCGGCGCCGCAGCGAAGCCTCGTTTTCGTCCGCTTTCCTTGGCGATGGTCAGCGCTCCGTTGCGGCGCAACCGAACCTTGCATCCGCCGAGCGTGGCGGCGAAAGCTTCCCCTGCGCGGAGCGCGCGCAGCAGCGCTGAGGTCAGGGCTTCGAGCCGCGCCAGCCGCAAGACGATCGTCTCGTCGCCCAGCAATTTGATTTCTCGCGCGATGATGCGCAGCACAATTTCGTCGGGCTGGCCGGCGAGGAAAGTAAGATCGGCGGAGAAATAATCCTCATCCCGCGCCGCCGGCCAATTGGCGCGCGCGGCTTCCGCCAATTCGGCGAGGGCCGTCTCCGCCCTCGCGGCGCGGCGCCCCAAACGCAGCAAGGCGTCGCGATCAAGCCCATGCTGCGCGAGAAAGCCGGCGAGCGCGCGCATTCGCGTTCTTGCATAGGCGGGATTCTGGTTCGACGGATCGGCCAGATAAGCATGCGCCTTGGCCTCGCAAAGCGCGACGAGTTCGGTCTTGGCGCATCCGAGCAAGGGGCGGGAAAGCGTGAGCCCGTCGCGGGCGCGGGCCTGCGCCATGCCGGCGAGCCCGGCTACGCCGCTGCCGCGCAGCAGGCGGAACAGGATCGTCTCGGCCTGATCATCGGCGTGATGGGCGGTCGCGACCATATCGGCGCCGATTTCGGCGGCATATTTGAAGAGAAGCTCATAGCGCGCCTTGCGGGCGAGCTCCTGGATGCGAGATGTCGGGCGCGGCCCCTCCCAATCGAGGATTTTATGCGGCAGCGCGAGCGCGGCGGCCCATCGGGCGACCTGCTCGGCCTCGAAACGCGACTCCGGGCGCAAGCCATGATCGACCGTCGCGACGCTGAGCGGCGGCGCTTCGCCAAGCCGCGACCATTCCGCGGCGAGCAGCATGAGGGCGACCGAATCAGGTCCGCCGGAGACGGCGAGAACAACGCCTCGCGCGGACCGCCAAGGAAGAAGCAGCTCGGCGATGGCGGCGGGAGAAAAGCCCGCTTTAGCCGCGATTGCCTCGTCCGCGCCGCCGGCCAAATCTGGCCCGGAAGGGTCGCCCTCCCGCGCGGGCGCGAAATCGGCGCGCGGCGCGCGCGCGGCGGGGCTCAGCATTGGGCGCGCCGCGCTTCTCTTTCGGCCCCCGCCTTCACCGCCGCGGACGCGTTTGGAAATCTCCGCCCGATCTCGCCGAAGGTCGCGCAAGCCTGCTCCTTGGCGCCGAGGAGGTTGAGCGACTGGCCAAGCCGCAGCAAGGCCTCGGGCGCGCGCGGCGAACTGGCGTATTGGGTGGAGATCTTCAAATATTGCTCCGCCGCCTCGCGCTGACGCCCGCGCTGGTAGAAGAAGCTTTCGCCGAGATAATAGGTCGCCTCGGAAGCCAATTTGCTCTTCGGGTTCTTCTTGAGAAACTCGGTGAAGCCTTTTTCCGCGTTTTCATATTCCTTTTGCCGGTAATAGCCGAGCGCGACGTCGAATTCCTCCTTGACTGGGTTCGCTGGCGCGCCCGCGAACACCGTGCCGCCCGGCGTGACGGCGCCAGGCGTCGCGGCCGCCGCAGCAGGCGGATTGGCCTGCGCCATGGGCCTTGTGTAGGGGGCGGACGCCGCCGGCGGCTGCGGTCCACGCAATCTTCCGCCGGAAAGGTCGAGCGGCGCGTCCGGATCGTTTTGATCGAACCCCTCCGCTTCGCTTCGCGCCAGGGGCGAAATCGAAGCGCTGAGGCCGGCGGTTCGTCCGTCGAGCGCCGCCGCGCCCGGGCCGCCGAGCGGGCGCGGCGCTCCCGGCGCGTCTGGATCTTCGTCTGGGTCGAAGGCGTCGCCGCGCCGGGCCGCTCGCGCGGGCGCCCTGCTCGGCGCGGCTCCCCCCGCGAAGCTCGGCGCATCCGCGCCGGGTTCGATGGCGTCGGGCGCCTCGGTGCGCTTTTGCGCGGGCTTCGACCCTCCGGCGCCGGGCGGGGCGCCGCGTCCGCCGCCGTCTTGGAACCGAAAATCGACGTCCTCTTGAAATTTCCGGAGCTGCTCCGCGAGCCTGCGGGTCTCGAACTGCAATTGTTCGATCTGCCCATTGATCTGCCGCATCTGGTTTTCGAGCCGATCAATCCGAACCGTGACGCCGCCCGCGTCATGCGGCGGCCGGCCATAGGGAGGCTCCGCCTCGTCGCCGACGTCGGCGGGCGGAAGGCCATAGCCTTGCGCGAGCTTCAGCCTCGTCTGCGCGGCGGCGATCTCGGCCTCGATATGGTCGAGCCGCGCCGATTGCGCCGACCCGGTTTCGGCGTGAACGGCCGAAACCGCGATCCCGAGCGAGAGGGCCGCCGGGGCCAAGGCGCGCCAGGGTCTGTCGAAAAGCGTCATGAAGCGGAATCCCATGAATTTGCGAGTTGGTCGAAAGCAGCGCATTTTCGCCGAAATTTGAATGTCGATTGCGCCACAGCGCGTCTAGGCCGGCCGGGTCCGTGCGAATTGGGTCCGCGCGATCTGGACGCGCTTCGGCGGAATTAAGGGAAGTTGAAGCATGGCCTCGTCCAAAAACTCGATCAACTGTTTTTAGGAACATGTCCAGGGATCAAGATCGAGAGGATCAAGATCGGGCGCTTCGGTTTCGGCGCGAAGCTGAGCCGCAACGTTTTGCGCGAGCGAAGTCCGGGTCTTTAGATGTCCGGAGAGCCCATTCACCAATCGTAAAGCCGAAGGATGGATTTTTCTATTCTCCGCCCCTGTCGGCCCAGGCTCAAGCCGAGCGCCGATCGTCGCCTTGAGCCAGTTTAAACATTGAGTTTATTCCGCGACTGAGTTTTTTGAAGGATATTCCTGCGATGGCGCGCAAATTTTTCGGAACCGATGGAATCAGGGGGCTCGCCAATGCGGTGATCACGCCGGAGCTCGCGATGAAGGTCGCCCAGGCGACCGGCGTCGTGTTTCAGCGCGGCGATTATCGCCATCGGGCGGTCATCGGCAAGGATACCAGGCTCTCGAGCTACATGATCGAATATGCGATGGTCGCGGGCTTCGCCTCGGTCGGCATGGATGCGCTTTTGCTCGGGCCGATGCCGACGCCTGCGGTCGCCATGCTCACCCATTCGATGCGGGCCGACATAGGCGTCATGATCTCGGCCTCGCATAACCCTTACGAGGATAATGGCATCAAGCTGTTTGGCCCCGACGGATATAAATTGTCCGACGCGGTCGAGGCCAAGATCGAGGCCATGCTGGCGCAGGATTTCGCGCTCAAATTATCGAAGCCCGCCGATCTTGGCCGCGCCATGCGGGTCGAGGGCGACCGCGCCCGCTACATAGAATTCGCCAAGCGGACCCTTTTGCGCAATCTTTCGCTGGAGGGCTTGCGCATCGTGGTCGATTGCGCCAATGGCGCGGCCTATAAGGTCGCCCCCGAAGCCTTGTGGGAGCTTGGGGCCGAGGTCATCTCGATCGGCGTCGAGCCGGATCGGATTCAACATCAATCGCGGCGTCGGCTCGACCGCGCCGCAGGCGCTCGCCAAAAAGGTTCGGGAGGTGCGCGCCGATATTGGCGTCGCCCTCGACGGCGACGCCGACCGGGTGATGATCGTCGACGAAATGGGCAAGATCGTCGATGGCGACCAGCTCATGGCGGCGATCGCCCAAAGCTGGAAGGACGACGGCAGGCTGGCGCGGCCCGGCGTCGTCGCCACTGTTATGTCGAATCTCGGGCTCGAGCGCTATCTTGGCGAAATCGGGCTTTCCCTGGCGCGAACCGCCGTCGGCGACCGCTATGTGCTCGCCCATATGCTCGAGCAGGGCTATAATCTCGGCGGCGAGCAATCCGGCCATATCATCCTCAGCGACTATAACACCACCGGCGACGGGCTTGTCGCGGCGCTGCAGCTGATCGCGATCGTGAAGCGGGAGGGAAAGCCGGTGAGCCAGGTCTGCCGCCGTTTCGAGCCCGTGCCGCAGGTCTTGAAGAATGTGAAGTTCAAGGCTGGAAAGCCCTTGGAGGAGGCGAGCGTCATCCATGCCGTCGAGGCCGGCCGCGCCAAGCTCGGCGAGACTGGGCGCCTCGTCATCCGCGCCTCCGGAACCGAGCCGGTCATAAGGGTGATGGGGGAGGGCGACAATCTCGACCTCGTCGAGCGCGTCGTGGATGACGTGTGCGACGCGCTCCAGGCCTCGGCGCAGGCGGCGTGACGGCGGAGGTGGCGCTTCGCGTGCAAACCTGATTGGACGTGAGTTCGGATTTGGTCTGCGTTGCGCCGCGAGCGCGCGTCCGAGGCGTGCCCGCCATCGACCGCTTTCGACCCAACTACGTCGCTCCAAGACCAGCTTCCGATTCTCGGAAGCCGTCGTTCACGAAGTTGTGGGTGCCGACTCCAGAGCGCTCAATTCGGTAGATCCGTAGACCGGCGCCGGCTTTCAATAGCGGACGTTTCCGCAACAGCGGTCGGCGTGTTCAAATTGGCGGCCTGAGCATAGCGCCAACAGGGCCGCCGATTTCTTTTCTCGGAGGGATTAGGCTTGATTTTGACAGCCTGGGGCGCAGGCTCGGAAATCGCGAAAAGTTTCAGTAGGTTGTCGAGTTCTATTGGTCGGAAACAGTCCCTACAGAGCCAGCTCCTCGACAGCCTTGTTCGCCTTTGGCACGGCATTGGCGGCCAATAGGGGGATGTTCGTCCCCTCGGCTCGAACGGTCCGCACATCCACGATGCCGATGAAACCCAAGATCTGACGCAGGTAAGGCTCGACAAAATCCCACGGGCGCCATGGACCCTCTGTAAAAACGCCGCCCGAAGCCAGAACCAGGATGGCTTTCTTGTCCTTCGCCAGACCGAGGACGCCGCCATCGACGTATCGGAAGGTCCTGTCTGGCCGCACGACCAGATCGATCCAGGTTTTGAGGGCGGAGGGAATGCCGAAATTCCACATCGGCGTTGCGATCACCAGAAGATCGGATGCCAGAAGCTCGTCGGTCAGCTGATCTGACTGACGGGCCGCCTCCTTCAACCTTTCCGCTTCGGCCGGGTCCTTTGTCGAGATGGCCCGGAGCGTGATTTCGTCCAGATGGGGCAAATGCTCGGCGGCGAGGTCGCGGCGAATGAGCTTTGCTGATGGATATAGGTCGGCGAACCTTGCGGCGAGCGTATCGGCGACCGATCGGCTCGCCGAGTCCTTCCCCCTCGGGCTCACTTCAATCATAAGAATTTGCTTCATGGCGGGGTCTCTTGATCTTCTCGAGATGCGGGTCTTTTAGCGAGCGGGCGCCGTCAATGCGTTCCAGGCGGCGAGAGAGTCCATGTAGTCTCTCCAGTGCGCGATTTTCCGGTTTTCGATCTTGATGATCGAGCAGAACCGATTGTTGTATTTCGCGCCGGTCGCGAGGATGGTCCCGTGGACCTCGTATTCGATGACGACGACATGGCCGTCGTCCGTCTTGTGGACAATCAGCTTGTCGGCGGATTGAAGCGCGATGCTGTCAACATAGCCCCTGAACGCGGCCATCAGACCGGCCCGCCCCTGAATGACGCGAGGCCAGCCGGGGACGTCGTAGAGGACCTCGTAGACGACGTCGTCGGTAACGATGTCGAAGAAGTGCTCGCCATCGACGAGGTCGCCCAGCGCCCCTCGAACCAGATCGAAGTATGGGGCGGCGGGTTCGTAGGCAGCGTATTTCGGATTTGGCATTCTGGACTTCCCCGTGCGCTTCGCAAGGTTGCTTACAAAAGGAGAGCTACATATAAAGCGGAAGCTTGCTTCGTAGAAGAAGGCACTTTCAGATCAGTCTCTTACGCCGAGGTAAGTTATGAAAAAGCCGAGCAAGGCCGGCCAGCTGGACCCCGCAGCAATCTGCAGAAGTTCGGACCCGATGGCCGTCCGCGAACTGCTGACCAAGATCGGCGACAAGTGGACGATTTTCGTCATTCTTTCGCTCGACCTCCTCGGCGGGCGCGCCCGATTTTCCGAACTCGAACGTGCGGTCCCCGGGATTTCACAAAGGATGCTGTCTTCGACCCTGAAGAATCTAGAACGTGATGGGCTGGTCATCCGCGAGCTGTTTCCCGAAGTGCCGCCCCGCGTCGAGTACGAGATTACAGACCTCGGAAAGAGCCTGCTGCGTCCCACGCAGGGATTGGTCGATTGGGCCAAGGCGAATTGGGAGCTGGTCAGGGAAACGCAATCAAAATACGATGCGAGATAGCCTCTGGCATCGCAACGGGGCCGAAACGCCGAGCCTGTAAGGGGCCACGCGGCTTTGCTACGTGAGCCGGCTGCCTTGGAAAATTCGGACAGGGGGATAAGTGGACTTTCTCCCCGAAAGCATACGTTCCGCATGTGGCCCGGCCACGCCATTGACAAAATGGCTGCTTTCCAAATTGCCGGCTCGGGAGCGGACCGTCGCAAATCCACCCTTCGGAGAGCTTCAGGCCAGCAAGGTTCAAAATCCGCTTTGTCTCAAGACCAGGCGTCGTCTCGCGCCGATCCAGGACCGCCTTGAGCGATTTCCCATCTCCGGGAATCGCAATACAATCCCCCCATGTTCACCCCTAAGGAAATCGAGCGCTATGCGCGCCATATCGTGCTTTCGGGCGTTGGCGGGCCGGGCCAGCAGAAGCTGAAGAAGGCTCGCGTTCTCGTCATTGGCGCGGGCGGCCTCGGCTCGCCGCTCATTCAATATCTCGCGGCCGCCGGCGTCGGCGAGATCGCCATTGTCGATGACGATGCGGTCTCGCTCTCGAACCTGCAAAGGCAGGTTCTGCATGGGACGCCGGACATAGGCCGCGCCAAGGTCGAAAGCGCGGCCGACGCCGTCAAAAGATTGAACCCGCATGTCAAGGTCGCGCCGATCAAGGCGCGGCTCGCGGCCGATAATGCGCGGGAGCTGGTTCGGGGCTTTGACGTCGTCGCCGACGGATCGGATAATTTTGCGACCCGCTATGCGGTCTCCGACGCCTGCTTTTACGAAAGGCGTCCGCTCGTCACCGCCGCGGTCGGCGCCTTCGACGGCTCGCTGACGGTTTTGCGGCCCTATGAGAAAGGCCCGGCCGGCGAGCCCAATCCAACCTACCGCTGCCTGTTTCCCGAGCCGCCGCCGGAGGGCGCGGTTCCGACTTGCGCGGAGGCCGGCGTGCTCGGCGCCCTGACCGGCGTCCTCGGCGCGATGATGGCGCTTGAAGTGATTCGCGAGATCGTCGGCTTTGGCGAAGGACTTGTCGGCAGGCTCGTTCTTGTCGATGCGCTCGCCATGCGGTTCGAAACGCTGCGCTATGGCTGGGACCCGGACAATCCGCTGAATGGCGTCCGCGCGGGCGGCACGAACAACCCGGTGTAGCGAAACCTTCGCATTTTAAGGGCAGATTGCGCGCGGGGCCGGCCGCATGCAATCGCCGGCGAAACAGGGAATTCTGTTACGGATCTGGAACTGCGTTAGATCAATTGAGTTCAAGCATGGCCGTATTAGAACGCCGTTCGGCCGGCTTCGCCTTCGCCATCAGGCCAGCACATTTTTCCCGCCGCGGCGCAGCGCCGTTTTCGAAAGGCTCGAGATGGATTTCGATCACACGATGCTGAGCCGCATCCAGTTCGGCTTCACCGTCACTTTCCATATTATTTTTCCGGCCTTCACCATTGGCCTTTCGGCGTTCATCGCAGTCCTGCTCGCGCGCTGGCGCTGGACCAAGGAGGATCGCTTTCGCGACCTCGCCCGGTTCTGGACCAAGATTTTCGCCATATCCTTTGGCATGGGCGTCGTGTCGGGCCTCGTGCTTTCCTATGAATTCGGGACCAACTGGAGCCGGTTTTCGCATGTCACCGGAAATGTCCTAGGGCCGCTCCTTGCCTATGAGGTGCTCACCGCATTCTTTCTCGAGGCGACCTTCCTCGGCATCATGCTGTTTGGCCATAATCGCGTGCCGCCCTGGCTGCATCTCACGTCGTCGATCATGGTGGCGATTGGCACGGCGGGCTCGGCCTTCTGGATTCTGTCCGCTAATTCCTGGATGCAATTTCCGAGCGGCTACGAGATTCGGGATGGGGTCGCGTTTCCGCTCAATTGGTGGGACGTCGTGTTCAGCCCGACCTTTCCGCTGCGCTTCGCGCATATGGTGACGGGCGCCTATCTCACCACGGCGATCGTGGTGCTTGCGGTCGGCGCGCGTTTCGCCCTCGCCGGACGGTTCGAGGCGCATGCGCGCACCATGCTGCGCATGGGCCTCGGCCTCGCCCTTATTCTCACGCCGCTGCAGATCTTTTTTGGGGATTTGCATGGGTTGGACACCGCCGAATATCAGCCAGCGAAGCTTGCCGCGATCGAAGGCCATTGGGACAGCGACGAGATCGCGCCCCTCGTCCTGTTCGCCTGGCCGGACGAGAAGGCCGAAGCCAATCTTTATCAGCTCGCAATTCCGCATCTCGGTGGCCTGATCATCAAGCATGAATGGGATGGAAAATTCCCCGGGCTGGCGCAATTTCCCGCTGCGGATCGGCCGCCTGTCGCCCCGGTGTTCTTCGCCTTTCGCGTGATGGTTGGGATCGGCTTCGCGCTTCTTGCGCTCGTCTTGTGGGGCGCCTTTCTGTGGATCTTCGGCGGGCTCGACAGCAACCGCTGGTTCCTGCAGGTCGCCGCCGCCTCCTGGCCGGCGGGCTTCATCGCGATCATCTCGGGATGGATGGTGACCGAGGTCGGCCGCCAGCCCTGGCTCGCCACCGGCGTCTTGCGCACCGACCAGGCCGCCTCGCCCCTGCTTGCGCAGACTGTGCTGGTTTCCCTCGCGCTTTTCGTGCTGGTGTATGGCGTCGTCTTCTCGGCCGGCATCTATGCGATCAACCGGCTGATCAACAAGGGTCCGACGCCCGACGTTCTCGCCTCGCCGCTTGGCCTTCCATCGCGTCCTCTCTCGGACGCGGCCGACGAACTGGCGTGAATCGCAAACCCGAATCACGTCGAACCTAATTCACGTCGAACCTAATTCACGTCAAGGAGCGCGGCGATGACGAGTTTTGATTGGTATCTCCCGATCATCTGGACCGGCATCATCGCGACCGGCGTCGCAATGTATGTCATCCTGGATGGCTTCGATCTTGGAATTGGCGTCCTCTATCTGACCACGCGAAGCGAAAGATATCGCGATACGATGATGGCGTCGGTCGCGCCCTTCTGGGACGGCAATGAAACCTGGCTCGTTCTCGGCGGCGGCGGCCTGCTTGCGGCGTTTCCGCTGGCCTATTCGATCATCATGCCGGCGCTTTATATTCCCGTGATCTTAATGCTCCTGGCGCTGATCCTGCGCGGCGTCGCGTTCGAGTTCCGCGGGACGGCCAAGCCGAAATGGGTCTGGACACTGGCGTTTTCCGGCGGCTCCATCGTCGCGGCTTTCGCGCAAGGCCTGATTCTCGGCGGCCTGCTCAAAGGCATCACCGTCCGCAACGACGAATTCTCCGGCGGACCTTTCGACTGGTTCTCGATTTTCTCCATCATGAGCGGTTTCGGCCTCATCGCCGGCTATGGGCTGCTCGGGTCATGCTGGGTCATCTTGAAGACGAGCGGAGACGTCCAGCGCCATGCGCGCCGGCTCGCGCCGTTTTTCCTTGTGGCGGTGGCATTGTTTGCGGCGCTGGTCAGCATCTGGACGCCATTGCGCTACCCCCATATCCACGCGCGCTGGTTCGCCGTCCCGAACATCTATTTTCTGTGGCCGCTGCCGCTCGCGACGGGCGCGCTCTTCGTCTTTATCTGGCGCTGGCTCGCGTCCGGTGAGGAGTTTCGGCCGTTTTTTGGCGCGATCGGGATTTTCCTGCTGTGCTTTCTGGGATTAGCGATTTCGTCCTATCCCTATCTCGTGCCGCCCTCGGTCGACCTTTGGCAGGCTGCCGCCGCCCCGGCCTCGTTGAAGATCATGCTTGTCGGGGTCGTCATCATGCTGCCGCTGATCCTCGGCTATACGGGTTTCGTCTATTGGACGTTCCGAGGCAAATTGCGTGAGGGCGAGGGCTATCATTAGGCGCCTTTGGCGCTCGGCCGCCGAGGCTGAGCGGAGCGTTGACAGCGGCCAAACGACCAACTAGACCAGCCGTCCATTCGCCCGCCGCGCGTCGCCCTGCGGCGGGCGAATGGAAGCTCTTGATTTTCTTTAAGGTTTCCGTTGGGGGATAGTTCAACGGTAGAACTGCGGACTCTGACTCCGTCAATCTTGGTTCGAATCCAGGTCCCCCAGCCAAACCGGATGCCCAGGCGAATTCAGGGCTCCGCCGCCACCCGCGCCCGATGCCGCAGCCGTCATTTCAGAAATAAGATCAAATGGTTGCCGGAAGGTGGGCGTGAGTTCGCCATTTTTCCAGGTCGAGTTCGAAAGTACAAAATCCAACAGCCGGCGCTGCTCGCGCGGCTCCTGTTTGGCAAATAGGCGCTGGGCGCCGTGGGCCAATTCGATCAGGCGCACGCCTTCTTCAAGATAGGAGCGGTCGGCGGCCTGATGCCGGACGATTTCCTGCATCAGCTTATCTTGCTCCAGCTGCCATTGCTCGGACATTTGTACATAGAATGACCGGTCAATGCGGTCGTCGAGCTTATCGACGTACATGGCGTGCAAGCGGCGTTGCAGCCGGTCGTGCTCGGCTTGCAGGCGCGCAATGGCGGCGTCGTGCTCTTTCTGCTCATCGGCATGGCTTTCGCGCAGCGCCTTGGTCACCCAAGACAGAACCGCATCGCCAAAAGTCAGGCGACCAAGGACTTCCGAGAACTTCTCGCTGATAACTTCCTCACGCACATAAGGCTCTTCGCATTTTCCTTTGTAGCCGGTGCAATGATAGTACACGTAGCGGCCCTTCTTGATTTCGCCGACCAGGGCGCAGCCGCAATGGCCGCAATTCATCAGGCCCGAGAAGGCAAAATCGTGCTTGGCGCTGCGAAGCTTGCGGGCATTGCGGCCGTCGAGCACGCCCTGGACCCGCTCCAAAAGTTCCCGCGTCACCAGAGGCTGGTGCCTGCCCTTGTAGCGGCGGCCGTTCCAGTTAAACTCCCCGGTGTAAAGCCGGTTGCGCAAAATCGCATGGATATTGCTAACGGGCATCGGCCCGCCGGTGCGCCGGTGAACGAGGCCCGCTGAATGCGCCTGCGCGGCGGCTTCCTTCAAGGATAGGGTGCCGGTCGCGTACCAGCCAAACAAGTGCGTGATCGTTCCAGCGACGTTCGGATCAGGCGCGATGATCTTCTTGCCGTCGGGGCCGATCACATTGCGGTAGCCAAGCGGCGCCTTTGTGGGCCAGATGCCTTGCTCTGCCTTCTCCAACTGACCCTTGCGGGCCTCCTCGGAGAGGTTGTCAATGTAGTTCTTCGCCATCAGCACCTTGATGCCGTGCACGAACTTCTCCGAGGATTTTGAATCGCGCGAGAGAACGAAGCCCTCTTTGACAAGATGAATTTCAATATCGAGCTCGTCCAGCGTCACCCAATCCTTGAGATTGCGGTAAAGGCGGTCCGTCTTCTCGACCAGGACAATTCGAATGTTTGGGTGCTTTTTTAGGTAACGGACCATCTCCTCAAAATTGGTCCTGCCGGTGTGCTTGGCAGTTTCAACGTCGACGTAATCCAGCACAATGCGGAGACGGTTCGCCTGGGCATAGCCCTGGAGCAACTTTTGTTGGGCTGGAATCGAGAAGCCTTCCTTTTCCTGTTCCTTGGAAGAAACACGCGCATACGCAATAGCCTTCACGGCGTCGGCGCGTTCGGTTTCGTCGGGTTTGCCCTTGCTATTCATGGCCCCTCGTTGCGCCCATTGATGGGGCGCTAAACGAGTTTGCCGAGGCCAGAGTCCGAG
>CAWESJ010000234.1:0-5429 GCA_963811015.1 uncultured Alphaproteobacteria bacterium
CATATCCGCCTCGATGGCGACGCGGCCCTAGTCGAAGGCGTCGACGAGCTGCAAGGCGCGCCGGTCATGGCGACCGATCTTCGCGCCTCGGTCTCGCTTGTCATCGCGGCGCTCGCGGCGCAAGGCGAAACCACGGTCAACCGGGTCTATCACCTCGACCGCGGCTTCGAGCGCCTCGAAAACAAGCTCGGCGGCTGCGGCGCGATCATCGAGCGGATATCCGGCCCGGGATAAAGGCGCGCGGTTTTGGCCGAGGGAGGGCGAGCGCGTCGCGGACCGGCCGCGGGCGCGACAAATCGACGACGCGCGCCGCCTTCGCCTTGAAACGCCCTTGCGGCGCCCCCAACTCTGGACGGTGCAGAATACGGAAAAAGTTAACCTTAGCGCTCAAGAGGCGGCCCGATGG
Source organism: uncultured Alphaproteobacteria bacterium (assembly GCA_963811015.1). Taxonomy (GTDB): domain Bacteria; phylum Pseudomonadota; class Alphaproteobacteria; order Rhizobiales; family Beijerinckiaceae; genus Methylocapsa. The sequence goes on from CAWESJ010000234.1 coordinate 407, forward strand.
CGCGGCGCGGGCGGAGGCGCTTGGTTCAGGGAGAGGCCGATGTCGGACCTTTTGCGTTTGATCGCCTTCGATGATGAGGATCTGAAGGTGATCTCGGCAAATCTTCAAGACGCCTTGGTTCGCGTCGGCGACATGGCTTATCTGCCGGGCTCGAAGCAATTCGCCATTGTCGCGTCCCGGTTCGATTGGGTGAAGGCCATGGACGGCGGCTCGGAGCGTTGCCGCGCGGGACTCCATTTCGAGCGGGTCCTGCGGGCGAGATGCATGGGCTTCGCGCAGAAGGACCATGCCGTGCTTCTCAATCTTCTCAGCATCGAGTTCGAGGAAACCGCGGCTCCGGCCGGCGTGGTCGAGATTATTTTCTCGGCGGGCTGCGCGCTGCGGCTGGAGGTCGAATGCCTCGAGGCTGAGATGCATGATTTGGGCTTGCGCTGGAAAGCCGGCGCCGCGCCGCGCCATCCGCTCGCGGAGGAGTCGGAGGCGGCCGCGAAATAGCGCTGCGGGTTCGCGCGCCGCCGGATCTATTGCGTTTTCGATTCCATGAAATCGAAAAAAGCTATAGTCTTCCGCCATGTTCGAAAGTCTCTTTCAATCCTTCGAAGATCAAGCTGATCTCGCCCAAGGCCCGGCCGGATCGCGGCCCTGCGGGAGGCGTTCGACCGCGTCGGGGTCGATGGATTTCTCGTCCCTCGGGCGGATCAGCATCAAAACGAATATGTCGCCCCCTCGGAGGAGCGGCTCGCCTGGCTTTCCGGTTTACCGGTCGGCGGGGCTCGCCGTCGTCCGTTCGCGATCGGGCGGCGATTTTCGTCGATGGCCGCTATGCGCTCGCGGTGAGGGATCAAGTCGATCTCGCGATCTTCGAGCCCGTCGCGGTGGAGCAGACAAGCCCGGAGAGATGGCTCGAGGCCAATCTGCTGCGAGGAAGCCGGCTCGGATATGATCCCTGGCTGCATACGCCGCGCCAAGTCGAGCGCTTCGCCAAGGCCGCCGAGGCCGCGGGCGCCGACTCGTCGCGCGATCGAGCCCAATCCGATCGATCTGATATGGGCCGATCGGCCCCCGCCGCCGCTCGGCAAGATAAGCCTGCACGCCCGCAAATTCGCCGGCGAAACGCAGCCGGAAACTCGCCCGCGCCGCCGCCGCGCTCGCCGACAAGGACGCGCTGCTGGTGAGCGACCCCCATGCCGTCGCCTGGGCCTTCAACATTCGCGGTCGGGACGTCTCGCATACGCCGCTGCCGCTGGCCTACGCCTTGATTTTAAAAGACGGCCGGCCGCGCCTTTATGTCGATGCGCGCAAGCTGGACAACAGCCTGAGGGACAAGCTTTCGACCCTCGCCGAAATCGAGGAGCCTGCGCGCCTCGCGCGCGATCTCGAGGAGCTTGGCAAGGCCGGCAAGCGGGTCTTGTTCGATTCGGCAACGGCGCCGGCCAAGCTCGCCGAGACCGTCAAGCAAGCCGGCGGCGCCATTGACGTCGGGCTTGATCCGCTCGCCTTGATGAAGGCGAAAAAGAACGCCGCCGAGCTCGATGGCGCGCGTCAGGCGCATCTTCGCGACGGCGCCGCCATCGTGCGTTTCCTGCATTGGTTTTCGCTTCGTGCGCCGACCGGAGCGCTGACCGAAATCGACGCCGCCGAGGCGCTCGAGACCTTCCGGCGCGAGACCGGCAAGCTCAAGGACGTGTCGTTTCCCTCGATCGCCGCGGCGGGGCCGAACGCCGCCATTCCGCATTATCGCGTGACGGTGAAGACCAACCGGAAAATCGGCAAAGGGATTTTTCTGATCGATTCGGGCGGCCAATACGACGATGGCACCACCGACATCACCCGCACGCTCGCCGTCGGCAAGCCGAGCGCGGAGATGCGCGACCGGTTCACCCGCGTCCTGAAAGGCCATATCGCCATCGCGCGGGCGATCTTTCCGAAGGGCGCGTCGGGCGCGCAAATCGACGCCCTCGCGCGGCTGCCGCTCTGGCGCGCGGGTCTCGATTTCGATCATGGCACGGGCCATGGCGTCGGCTCTTATCTATCCGTGCATGAGGGGCCGCAGCGCATTTCAAAGCTCGGGTCGGCGGCTCTCGAGCCGGGAATGATCCTTTCCGACGAGCCGGGCTATTACAAGGCCGGGCATTGGGGCATTCGCATCGAGAATCTAGTCGTGGTCGAACCCCGCGAGATCGCCGGCGCCGAACGCGAGATGCTGGGGTTCGAGACGCTCACGCTGGCGCCGATCGACCTCGCATTGGTTGAGCCAAAGCTTCTCGACGCCGATGAAATCGCCTGGCTCAACGCCTATCACGCCCGCGTGCGAAGGGAGATTTCGCCCTTGCTCGACGATCCTGACGCAAGGCGCTGGCTGAGCGGCGCGACGAAGAAGATTCTCCGTTAAGGCGCGGTGGACGCGCGCGGGCTGTCCTAGAGCGCTTTTTGATCGGATGGACTCATCTGATCGAAAAGGAATCGCTCAAGATCAAAGAGTTGGAGCATGTTTTTATGAGACATCGGATATATCCGATGTCTTAATGTCGAAAAAGTCGGTCAAGTTTTTCGGAACATGCTCTACGGCGCTGGTTGTGGCGTCGCCGCCGCGTTCGGCGGCAGGGCGGGGTAGGTGACCTTTGGCAGATCGCCGCTCAAGCTGCCGAGGAAGGCGGTGATCTTGTCGAGATCGTCCTCGCTCAACTGCTCGCCGATTTGGGTCGCGCCCATCAGCGCCACGGCCTTGCGCAAGTCCCATTCCTTGCCGGTGTGGAAATAGGGCGCGGTCAGGGCGATGTTGCGCAGCGTCGGAACCTTGAAGGAATATTCGTCCTCCGCGTCCTTGGTGATTTTGGCGCGGCCCTTGTCCTCCGGCGGCAGGAACTCGACGCCGGGCCTTATCGCCAGGCCGAGCTTGGCGTACATGCCGCCGCCTATGTTCACGCCATTGTGGCAGTTGGCGCATCCCTTATCGAGGAACAGCGCCAATCCTTCTTTTTCAATGGGAGACAGCGCTTTGGCGTCGCCCTTGAGGAAGCGGTCGAAGGGCGCGTTGGGCGTGATCAGCGTGGCTTCGAAAACCGCGATCGCCTTTTGCGCATTGCCCAGGGAAATTGGGTCCGCCTCGCCGGGGAAGGCCTGGGCGAAGGCGTCGCGATAGCCGGGTATCGCCTTGAGGAGATCGACGGCGTCGGCTTCCTGCGAGGCCATTTCGATCGGGTTGACCACAGGGCCGCCGGCCTGCTGCTCGAGGTCCTTGGCGCGGCCGTCCCAGAATTGGGCCAGGTTGAACACGGCGTTGAGGACGGTCGGCGCATTGCGTCCCCCGCGCTGCCAATGATGGCCGATGGAGGTTGCCTGGGCGTCGGCGCCGCCGAGGCCCAGATTGTGGCAGGAGCTGCAGCTGATGGCGTGGCTCGAAGAGAGGCGAGGCTCGAAATAAAGCTGCTTGCCGAGCTCGATCTTGGCCGGAGTGGCGGGGTTGCCCGGCAGTTCCGGCGGAGTTGAAGGGATCGGCTCGAACATTTGCCGGGACTGCGCCAAGAGGTCGTCGCCGGCCCGGACCGGCGCCGAAATTGCGCAGCCGAGACAGAGGAACGCGGCTATGATGCGCCTTCTCATGGCGGGCTCCCTTGATCCAGCTTGGCTTTGGCCGCCTCCTATCGTTGCGCCGCAACATTGTCAAGACATAGCTGAGAGGCGGGCGGATCAGGGCGGCGCGAAATTGCCGGCCGGCCCGGCTTGAAGCGACGCCCGCTCCCATGCCATAGAGCATGTTCCGAAAAACTTGACCGACTTTTTCGACATTAAGACATCGGATACATCCGATGTCTCATGAGAACATGCTCCAACTTAATCGATCTGGAGCGAGTTCTTATCGATTGGATGATTCCATCCAATCGGAACGCGCTCTAGGTCGCGGGACCACCGCCTACAACGCTTTGATCTCGAGCAATTCTTTTTCGATCAGACAATTCTATCCGATCGCGAAGCGCTCCAAGCCAATTGAAACGAACCCAAGCCATGTCCGACCTGAAGGCTCTCCAAGCGCAAGTTCTGGCTGAGATCGCGGCGGCGGCCGATGAGGCCGCGCTCGAAATCGGCGCGCGTCGCGGCGCTCGGCAAGAAGGAATCGATTTCGGCATTGCTCGCCGGCCTCGGCAAGATGGCGCCCGAGGAGCGCAAGGCGCAGGGCGCGGCGATCAACGCGCTCAAGGACGACGTGACCGAAGCCTTGGCGGCGCGGCGCGCGGTGCTGAAGGAGGCGGCGCTCGAGGCGCGGCTGAAGGCCGAAACCGTCGACGTCAGCCTACCTCCCCGCGCGCATGGCTTTGAGCTCGGCCGCATCCACCCGGTGACGCAAGTGATGGACGAGCTTGCGGCCATCTTCGCAGATATGGGCTTCGCTATCGCCGAAGGGCCGGACATCGAATCCGACGACTATAATTCTCGGCGGTGGCCTGCCCGCGGTACTCACATCCGCGATCGCAAAGCGGCGGAGGGGGCAGCGGATTGAAGTGGAGGTGAATACGGCCGAAGAGCTTGCACAGGCGATCCAATACGGCGCGGAAGCGATCCTGCTGATCAACATGACGCCCGAACAGGTGCGCATGTCCGTGGAGCGCGTAAAGCGGGAGATCGCGCGGATTCAGGTGGAAAACCCCGAGCGCTGGATTCCTACCGAGACATCGGGCGGTATTGTGCTGGAAAACATTCGTGCCTATGCTGAGACCGGCGTCGATTTTATCTCAGTGGGCGCCTTGACGGACTCTGCCCGCGCCGCAGACATCTCCATGAGCATCGCAGCCGAGTGAGCTTGACCGGTTTGGACAACCCGGAGGTTTCTCCGCCCGCGTACGACTTGGCCACGCTCGAACGAGCGATGGCGGGCACCGTCTATGCCGGAAAACTCCACTACTCGCCAAGCACCGACTCCACAAACTCCGACGCGCTCAACGCTGGCCGCACCGAAGCACCGCACGGGCTGGTTTACGGTTTGACCAGAACAATACGTCTCTAACCAGTAACAGGACATAACACT
>CAWESJ010000235.1:0-3268 GCA_963811015.1 uncultured Alphaproteobacteria bacterium
ATCGCGCTCAACGGCGGGTCGCCCGATCTGCCGCTGCTTGCCTCGTCTCCAGGCGAGCCCGCCATGCTGGTGGCGGGCGCCTCCGCCGGCCAGGACCTGACTGAGGCCGCCCGCGAAGTGCTTGGCCGCATCGACAAGATTCTCGCCGAAAACTCGGACGCGCTTCACGATACGATCACGAATTTCGACACGTTTTCGGGAGCGCTGGCGCGCAATTCGAAAGGCATAGACAGCATTCTCGCCGGGCTCGAAAAGACATTTGGCGGCGGGGCGTCCAAGGGTCCGCTGCCGACTTTCGATCTGACCGCTCCGCAGGTCGCCGTCGCGGCGTCCAAAAAGCCCGGCAAGGAGCTTGTCGTCAATGACCCGACCACCGTGGTCAGGAACGACACTCAGAAAATCATCCTCGTCGCGCAGGACGGCCAAAGCTCCTTCCTGGAGAACGCGCAATGGGCCGACAGCGCGCCGAAGCTTATTCAGGCCAAGATCATCCAGAGCCTGGAGAACGCGAATTTCCTGGCGGGCGTCGGACGTCCCTCCGATAATCTGACCAGCGATTATCAGCTTCTGATCGACCTCCGCAGCTTCCAGATCGCGCTGGACCCGTCGCCGAAGGCGAGCATCGCGTTCGAGGCCAAGATCGTCGGCAAGAACGGACGGATCATGGACCAGCGCCTGTTTCAGGGCGAGGCGGTGGTGAAATCCATGGAGCCCCCGGCGGCGACCGCGGCGCTCGATCAGGCCTTCGGGCAAGCCGCGACCGAGCTCGTCCAATGGATCGCGCAGAAGATATGACGATCTTCGCCGCCTAAAATTTCTCGACCCAGGGGCGCAGCTCGACCTCCCAGGTCCAGGCGCTGCGGGCTTGCGAAAGAATGTCGAAATAGGTTTGAGCGATCGCCTCGGGGTCGAGCTGGCTGTCCGGGCGATCGCGGGGCTCGGGCCAGGAGGGATGGCGAATGGCGCCGTCAATGACGAAATGGGCGACGTGAACGCCCTGCGGCGCGAGTTCGCGCGCGAGGCTCTGAGCAAGGCCGCGCAAGGCGAATTTCGCCATCGCGAAAGGCGCCGATTGCGGATAGCCCTTCACGCTCGCCGACGCGCCGGTGAATAAAATCGCGCCGTGACGGCGCGGGATCATCCGCCGCGCCGCCTCCTGCGCGACAAGGAATCCGCCGAAGGCCCCGACCATCAAACTGCGCGCCACATCCGCTGGATCGAGATCGACAAGCGGCCCGCGCGCGCGGGCCGCGGCGTTATAGACGACGACGTCCGGCGCGCCGAGCTCGCGCTCCGCCGTCTCGAAAAGCCTTGCGACCTGCGCCGGCTCGGAGGCGTCGGCCTGATAGGCCTTGGCGCCGAGCTCCGCAGCAAGCCCGGCAAGCTTTCCAACATCGCGCGCGACGAGCCCGACGCGAAGGCCGCGCTTGACGAACAAGCGCGCGAGCGCGGCGCTGAGCCCGCCGCCGGCGCCGACGATCAGCGCCGTCTTGAAAGCCAGGGCTTCCATATGAAGTCTCTATCCGCCTCTCGTTAAAGCGTTGGACCGCTGTGATTTCATCCGGCGAAAATATCCCGCTCCCGCTTCTGTGTCGATCTTGTTTAGAGCGCTTCCCGATCGGATGAACTCATTTGATCGAAAAAGAATCGCTCAATATCAAAGAGTTGGCGCATGTCCTGATCGAAAAACTCGGTCAACTTTTTCGGGACGCGCTCAATGCGCGAGCAAGGCGCAGCGCGGGGTCCGCAAGATGAGATCGCGAGTCACGCCGCCGAGAACCCATTCGCGAAACCGGCTGTGGCCGTAAGCGCCGGCGACGATAAGGTCGACGTCTTCCTGCCGCGCCAGGGCGTCGAGCGCGTCCGCGGTCTTTTCATTGGCGGCGCGCACGACGCCGGACGCCTTCACCCCATGACGGCCGAGCCAGGCGGCGACGTCCGCGAACTCGGCCTGCGCCGCCGCCTGATCCTTGCTTTCGTCGATCTCCGCGACGATGGCCTTCTCGCATTTCAAGAGCAGAGGCAGCGCGTCGAAAACCGCGCGGCGCGCCTCCCTCGCGTCTTTCCATGCGATCAGGATTTTTTTCGCGGCCAGAGCCGCAACCTCCCGCGGGACGATGAGAACCGGCCGGCCGGCGAATGTGACGAGATCGCTCGGAATGAGCTGGCGCAGCGGATCGAGCGACTCGCCGGAGGCGGGCGCGCCAATGATGATGAGATCGGCGGCTCGGCTTTGCTCGGCGACATAGGCCGTCGGTTGCGTCAGCGCCGACCGCCATTCGATCTTGGCCGCGCGTCCGGCGAGGCGCGCGCGAAACTGCTCCTGCGCGTCCCGCAAGCGCTTTTCCAAGTCCGCCCTGTCTTGCTCGACGAGCTGCTCGGCGACGAATCCGTCGGTGAAATAGAGCGGTATGGTTTGCGAGCAGGCGGCGGTCCCGATGATGCTCGCATGGAAGCGCTCGGCCAGATCGCCGGCGACGGTGAGGCGCGCGTCATTCGTCTGGTCGAGGTCGAGATGCACCAGCAAGGTAGCGTAGGACAAGGGCTGTCTCCACAAGGATTGGCGAAGGCGCGAGACGAGCCTTAGGCCGAGGCAGGCGCCTTCGCCTTGATCTTGCGCAAGTCGCATGGCCGCCAAATGGGAAGATTCGTGCGGGCGACATGTTTAGGCGCAGACTTCCCCGCTCGGGCCGGCCGAATCTGGCGAAGGCCTCAGGGCGCCGCCGCCTTGATGGCGTCGAAGGCCTCGGCCATTTCCGCGAGACTGACATCGGCGATCATGGCGGGGGCGAATATGTCCGCGCCGTCGAGCCAGCTTGTTTCGCAGGCCTCGTCGGAAAGGGCTATTTGCAAGCTTTGGTTGAGCTCATAAAGAGCCCAGCCGAACCCGGCGTCGCGCAATGCGGATTGCAAGGCGTTCTGCACCAGGCTTCGCACCGTCGCGTGCAGGGCCGAAACGGGAACCTCGCAAGCGCGCCCAGCGAGAGCGTCCATGCAAGCCTCCTTGTCGAAGGAGGCGTGGCCGCGACAGGCCAAAGGCCGGATTGCGTAGATGACGCACAGGTCATCGTCGATGAAAGGGCAGGCGAGCCTCGCGCGCATGCGCCGCTGCGCGCTTAACCCTTGCGTCGAGCGGTCCAGTCGGCGATCTTGCGACGAAGCTCGAGGCTCTGCACGGTTTGCGATGCGCGGACCGCGCGGGCGATCAGCAGGATTTCCGGGGCAGCAATAAGATGTAACTGAACCAAGTGCGGCGGCAGCAAACATA